>JASFPY010000127.1:0-6522 GCA_050115755.1 Desulfobacteraceae bacterium
CTTCGCGATATACACCGGCTTTGACCCCGTTGATGGCCGACTTGACCGTATAGGCAATGGTATAGGTGTCCAGGCCCATGAGGGCCGCTTTTTCTTTATCCACCCGCACCCGTATTTCCGGTTTGCCTCTGACAAAATTATCTTTCAAATCCACCAGCCCGGGGATGTCTTTGATGACTTTGCGAGCGCGTGCCGCCAGTTCGCCCAGCATATGGATATCCTCGCCAGAAATTTCAATATTGATCGGCGGGCCGGTCGGCGGGCCTTCTTCTTCCTTTTCCACCTGTACCTCGGCCCCATAAATGGTTTCTAAAATCCGCTGCCGGACTTCTTTTATGATTTCCGATGAGGGCCGGGAGCGATCGTGGAAGTCCTTAAAATCCAGCACTACCCGGCTGATATGGGTGCCGGTGCCGCCCTGGGAAAAGGGATCCCCGCCGATGGCACCGATATTGGAAATCACATAGCGGATGTCTTCATATTCGGACACAATACTTTCGATGCGGGCAACCTGCTGATCCGATGTGTCCAGATTGGTGCCCTCGGGCATTTTAATATTGACATAAGCGCGGCGTGGCTCGGTTTCCGGAAAAAATTCCGTTCCCTTGCCCCAAAAGGCGAAAGCCATAGTGGCGCAGATTAGCAGGACGACGCATAAAATAATGACCAGCCATGGATGCTGCAGCGACCATTTGAGTGATAGCAGATAAAGCCGTTTGATCAAGGGTTCTCGGGAGCCGCGGTTTTCTGATGGGTTATTGATTTTGATTTTCTGATAGCGGGCCGAGAGCACCGGGTTGATCACCAGGGCTACGAACAACGAAGCACTCAATGCCATTATCAGCGTCATGGGCAAATACCCCATGAACTCACCCATAATACCCGGCCAGAAAAGCATGGGCGAAAAGGCACCCAGTGTGGTCAGCGTAGAGGTGATCACCGGCCAGGCGACCTGATCGGTTCCCACCGCAGCCGCCTCCTGGCGGGATTTGCCCTGCTGCATGTGACGGTATATGTTTTCGACGATGACAATACCGTTGTCCACCAGCATGCCCAGCGCCAGAATCAAGGAAAACAGTACCACCATATTCAGGGTGACATCGAATCCGGTAAGCAGCGAAAAGGTGATAAACATGGAGTAGGGGATGGCCAGGGCCACGAAAACCGCAGACTGACCGCCGATGAAAAAGAAAATAACGGCCAGCACCAGAATCAGCCCGGAAATAATGTTGTTTTCCAGGTCCGATACCATCAAGCGAACGTCATTGGACTGGTCGGCTGTCAGGTCAATTTTCAAGGTTTGCGGCAGCTCCGGACGCATGTCGCTGACCACACGTTTGACTTCATCGGTGACGCGCACGATATTTTCGCCACTGCGCTTCAGGACGCCGATGGTAACGCTTTTTTCCCGGTTGATGCGGCTGCGGGTCAAGGGGTCTTTATAGGCGTCTTTGATGGTGGCCACGTCCCGCAGATAAACGGGTTTGCCATCGCGCACGAAGGCCACGATCGAAAAAATTTCAGACGGATGCTGGAAATCCTCCGGAACCCGCACCAGGTATTTGCCTTCCCCTATATCCATGCTGCCGCCGGGCATGTTCACATTGCTGTTGGTCACTGAACCGATGATACTGGAAAAAGGCACATTGTAGGCGCGCACGCGATCCAGGTCGAATTCCACATGAATTTCACGCTCCAATCCGCCGGTTAAACGGGCTTCCAGAACGCCGGGGATGGACTCAATTTGATCCTGAATGTCTTCGGCCAGATTCTGCAGTCGTCTCAAACTGAACGGCCCTGACAGGACCACCCGGATGACCGGCATGTCCGAAAAATTGACCTCTTTGATGACCGGTTCATCCTGAAGATCGGCCGGCAAATCGCTTTCAGCCTGGTCTACCTTATCCCGTACCTTCTGCAAGGCATCATCCAGATCGACTTTCGGTAAAAACTTGATGGCCACCGTGGAAAGGCCCTCGGCTGAGGTGGAGCGGATTTCTTCAACATCATCAATTCCTTTGAGCTTGCGCTCGATGGGAATGGTAATGAGCTCTTCCATGTCTTCCGGCGCCACACCTTCATAGGTGGTGGTCACAAAAACGTAAGGAATGGTGATATCCGGAAAGGATTCCCGGGGTAAGGTGACGTAGCTGTAAAGACCGGCAATGACAATGATTACCAGCAGCGCCAGGACAGTTGCCTGTCGTTTGAGTGCCATCTGATTGATAATCATTGCACGCTGACCTTCATTCCATCTTCGACTTCGGTATGTCCTTTGACAATCAGATGATCGCCGGGATTCAAGCCGCTGGTAATCTGCACCCGATCGCCTTCGATTACCCCGATCGAAACGGTTCGCGATTGGGCGACGCCGTCCTTTTCGACAAAGACCAGACGCTCCCCGCCTTTATCCACCAGCGCAAAAAGCGGCGCCATCAATGCATCGGTGATCACTCGTCGCACAAAGACCACCCGGGCGATCATGCCCGGGCGGATATCTGCCAGCGGGTTTTCAATCACGGTGCGAACCAGAAAGGTTTTGGTGGCCGGATCGGCTTTAAAGGCAACAAAATCGATGATCCCGCTGAGCATTCTTTCCGGAAAGGCATCGATTTTAACCGGTGTTTTTTGGCCTTTTATCACATAGCGGATGTCAAGCTCCGGCACCCTGACGTTGATTTTGATGCGCTCAATATTGACGATGTCGGCGATCGGTTTGCCGGTATCAATGAACTCGCCGGCATCCACATACAGGTTATTGATGATTCCGCTGATCGGCGATCGTGGAAAACCATGGCTGTATTTGACCTTAATCTGTTCACGGTCGCTGGCTGCCAATTTTCGCTGAGTGGCACTTTGATCGAGCTCCTCTTTGGCGATAATCTTGCGCTCATAAAGACGCCGGCGTCGCTGATAAAGGTCATCGGCCAGTTGTAACTGCGCTTCGGCATGGTCCAACGCGGCTTTGAGTGCGGAGACGTCGATTTTAATCAACAGATCGCCTTTGTTCACCCGTTCACCCTCGCGCGGGCCGATCCATTCGATACGGCCGGCGGTGTCGGCCGCCACCTGGACATCCTGCCAGGCCTCGGTTGTACCCGGCAAAAAAATGACATCCCGCACCGATTCGGGTTTTACCGTTATTACCGATACCGAAATTGCCGCAGGCCGGGTATTCTGGTTTTCAATGGTTGCCAGGCTCTCATTATTTTCGCAAGCGGCTGTCAGAAAGCCCGCCAAAAGCATCGCGGCCAAAAATAAAAATGAACGTCCGGTTTGCATTTAATTTTCCGTTCCTTTGTTTATACCCTGAAAAGCCATGCGCAGCAGCCGTTCGGGGCGCTGCGGATCTGATAATTGCGGCTGGACCTGATCCATATGGAGGCAAAAATCAATCAGGGAAAGAACCAGATAGGCCACCTCTTCGGCTGCGGTCTTTTTAACCTCGCCGCCAGCCATCCCTGCGTTATAAATTTCGCAAATGGCGTCGACCATATGGTGATGGTAGCGCGTGAAGTCATAATCCGGTGCCCCCTGGGGAGGGCCGAATATAAGGCTATGGATCATTTTATAAAGACTGCGGCGCTCATCGATTCCTGCGTAAAGGCGACGATAGAGCATAACCAGCCGATCCATTACGCTGCCTTCCGATTCCAAAATATCAGCCAGCAATTGTTTTTGTAAATTTTCGGCCATGTCCAGAATGGCCAGAAAAAGCCCTTCTTTGCTCTGAAAATAATAATAGAGCACCGGCTTGCTCACTCCGGCGCGATCGACGATTTCACGTACAGAGGTGCCGGCGTATCCTTTTGCAGCGAACATGTCGATTGCAGTCTCCAGCAGCCTTGCGCGCGCATTCGGTTCTGCCGCGTTTTTTTCAGCTTTATTTTTCATGTCACTGCCGTTGACGTCCTCTTGTAAAGTTCTAAACCTATGGGAAGTGCCTGTAACAGCAAATGCGCTAAAATTTAAAATGATCTAATTTTAAGATAGCATCCAATAGGGAAAACCATGCATACTTCAAAGGCTCACGTCTGTCAAGAAAATTACCTACCGGTAGGTATATTATACCATATATGTACCCAAGATGCCAGCGGACTGAAATCAGAGGCAGAAAACAGATGGCAGCAAACAATTGAAGGATGAAAGGGTTAAAATTCGGATTGGTATTTGAACGAGGCGGGTGATGGCCGTCAGCTGCGGGGTATGTCGGGATTACTCCCGGGCATTGGACGAACCCAAAAATATAACCCTGGGCTGCTTTTTGCGAGCGGTCTTGCGGGCCTCAGATTCTTCGCGGTTTTCCTTGAAATAGACCTGAATTTCGATACCCATCCCGGAATATGTGGTTCTGACAACTTTGCCGGTTGCCTTGACCTGATTGCCTGAATCAGGGAATGTGAAAGATACAGCGATTTCTTCTCCCACAGGCAGGTCCTGTTGTGTTTGAATAAAAATTCCTGAAGAACTGACATTCTGGATTCTGGCCTCAAAACGACATGTGTTCGTCAAGCACCGCACCGCGACCTTCTGGTTTTTGTTAAAAATTAATCGGGCATCCTTTCTGGATTTCAGGTGTTTGTTCGCATCCATTAAAACCGCTTTCCTCTTCTCCTGATACCCAGTATACCGATTATTCCGGTTGCAAGCAGAATCATAAATGGCGGCCCGCTAATTTTACCTGCACCCATCGGCGTATTGGTTTCTATATAAGCGATGATATCCATAAAGGTACCTGCCTCAGCGAATCCAATAAAGCTGGTGGCGGCTACAATTGTGAATAAAAGGGCGAACAATGGTTTCATATTGTTACATTGTGGTGGAGCGGGTGCAGGATTCGAACCTGTCTGCGACCTTGCTAGGTCTCGCTCCCCTTGAGCCCCCGCTCAATGGTTTTCTTGAATTTTAGAAGGAAGAAGGGGTTGGGGTTCTCAAAGGCATTACCGGTTTTATGGGTAAAAGGGGTAAATTGAGAACCCGCCCCCTAGCCGATAGAAGCGTCCGCCTCCAACCGTGCCTGGTTATAAGAGGTCAAAGCTGCGGCGGACAATTTTGCAAAATGCAAAAAATATGCCAGAAGAAGCTGTTTTATTATTGCACGTTATTTAAAGAATTTATAAGAATAGACGAATCCAGTTACCTGAAAAAATAGGCAACAAAATACATAATTTTATTACCTAAATTACATACTGCAAGGCGCAGATGTCAGAAGACAGATATCCGTGATTGCGGATTTCAGATTTCGGATAAAGAACTGGGAAAGGGATTCCATAAAACTGGTCATTGGGCTTCATATTGTTATGTTGTGCAATTTGCCCCAGTTTCATTAACTATCTGGAATAAAACATGAAATTATTTCGCTAAGATCGGTCGGCAAGCGTGCACGATTTTTGCTTCCTGTTTATTTTATAGGGGGAAATTTTTGCGGCCAAAAAGGGGGCGAGTGTTTTTGATAAATAGAAAATGGTTTCTTGATAAATGCCATACACTCAAAAGCTGTACGGGTGTGGTGCTCGTCGGAGCAACCGTTGCAGCAATGATTTTAATCATTCGTCTGGTAGGTGAAATAAGGCTTCAGCGCTTTTTGGATTTCATATTGTTTTTTAAGCCAAGAAAACCGAAGCTGGATTTGGTTTCTGAGGCGCTTGCGCCAGAGAACCGGGTCTAAATCGGATACATTAACCGGCTTGATGGGAGTTGACCTCCAAGCATTACAATTCTCCTCCCTTAAAGGGCAGTGGTAACACTGCCCTTTTTTTGAAGTGGTTTCAAAACCCCATCTAAATTAATCGATAGGGTCGATGCAGGAAGCGTCGTTGTTGCGGGTGGAATTGACGAGTTTTGATACCGGGTAGCTGATCAGGTCTGTTACGAGCGACTGTTTTAGGATATTTTTTATTTCATTTACATCCTGATTGGCCGGATTCAGCCAAGATTCATGTGCAGCGGGTTTGAGGATGACCGGCATGCGGTGGTGGATATCGCGCATGGCTTCACAGGCTTCGGTGGTAATGATGGTGCATGACCGATAAAGGGATTGCTTATCTTTTTTACCCCAGGTTTCCCACAACCCGGCAAAGGCGAAAGGCTTCTTGTCTGGCAGTGTAATAAAATGCGGTTGCTTCTGGCCTTTGGGCCCTTTCCATTCATAAAAGCCGTCGGCAATGATCAGGCATCTGCGTTTTTTAAAGGCATTCTTAAAAGAAGGCTTTTCGGCGACGGTCTCGGCGCGGGCATTGATCATGCGATTTCCGATGGAGATGTCTTTTGCCCAAAAAGGCACCAGCCCCCAGTGGAATTTATCCAGCCAGTTTTGTCCCTGGTGGCTGAAAATCGCAAGGATCTCCTGCGAAGGGGCCACATTGTAATTGGCGGTAACTTTATAGGCGGAGCGGTCAATGGGGAAAATTTTTTGGAGTTCGTCTAAGTTGCGGTAGCCCGCAAATCGGCCACACATAAGGTATTGCCTCTCCGGCAAAACAATGCCATTTTATAATTTGAAACGCTCAATTTAAGTCCTAA
>JASFPY010000128.1:0-6510 GCA_050115755.1 Desulfobacteraceae bacterium
CCGGCCGGCGGCTGTCGAGAGGCGTGCAGTTTCCATTGTGCCTTTTGCGACGATATCGCTTACGACATCTTTGGTGAGGCTGTTGCCCTACCCCTCCCATTTTTCGATAACTTTCGGGTCCGTGATAACTGCAACAGGGCAGAAAGATTTGCTGCTCACGCGTTGGACCGCGCTACCTACATACCATCTGGATTCTTCAAATTTTCCTTTTATTTTGGTGTGGGATCCCATGGCGATGAGGTCTATATTGTTCTGCCGGGCGTGCTTTAAGATTTCGATATCCGGATAAATCCCTCCCCAGGCGTCGATTTCAGTTTCGATCGTTTCAGGAATTTTATTGCCGAATTCTTCTTCCAATCGTTGCCTTATTTTATGAATATCGGCTTCATATTGAGTCTGGGAATACTCGGGTTGCGGGGGTACCGGTAACATGTGAAACAGATACAGCTTTGATCCTCGCTTTTTAGCCAATTTTACCGCGAACCGGAAGGCACTGATACAGGATGGAGAAAAATCGATGCTTACCATTATTTTTTCAAACGTCACCTTGCTTTCTGGAATTGGTTTGCTGATAATTATCACAGGACAGCGTTCATGCCTAATTACGCCTTCTGCAGTGCCGCCGACTGTACCACCTGCTCCTCGCCTTTCTTCAGTGTCTATTTTCGCCGCATGTGCACCAAGCACAATTAAGTCGACGTTTTCTTCTCTGGCCCATTTTAAAATTTCCATCCAGGGAACTCCTAAAGCAATATGGATTTCAAAATTGTCCAGCGAGACCAATTCACCTTCACAATTCTTATATAATTGCTTTTTTACCTCATCCTGATAGGTTCCATCACTTACAATTTCCTCACCGGTTCGATAGTGTCTAACATAATTTCGGTAAATAGGATCTTTTGATTCCAACACATGCAAGAGGAATAACTTCGCGGTATCGAGTTGTGCAATTTGGCTTGCGTATAAAACGCTTTCATCACACTCCAAAGGTCTGGATGTTGCCGCCAGCACTTTATTAAACATATAAATTCACCTCCCGAAAATTGTAAGTCCCATACGTCTATAAATCCAGAAGCTCTAACCGACTGGCTTATTAACCGAGCGCATGTAGACATTTTCCATCGGCAGTCTATGCGGAGATAAGCATGTTCTAAATTTATCATTGATAATAAATTGAATTATAATCTTATCCTTACCTGGTTATCTCAATTTGTACATAGGTTATATCCTGTATGCACGCGATTAAAAAACAGTATTTAAGGCACTGCCATCCCTCTTTCCGCACCGGGTAGCGGATTAGTAGAAGTGGTTTCAAAACCTCGGATCAGGTTCAAGGGCCCCGCTTGCCAGCGGGACTTCGCTTCTGATCTTTTTAGGTTATGGTGCTCAGCAAGGCGGAGCAATCCGCCCCAAATAGTGGCTGACCATTGGGGCCTTTTGAGCTCCCGAGATAATCTTACAAATAGATGCGAAACCCCGATTTATTGAGCGGGGAGATGGGGTTTTGAAACCACTTTTATTTCAATTTCTCGCCGAATAGTTCCAGCGCCGGGCCGCTGATGCGCGGGTCGTCGTAATCTAAAAATTGCCCGCTGAATTCAGGGGGGGCCTGCAGGGTCAGCCAGGCAATCGCACGCCCCGGCACTTCCGGTGCTTCAAGCTCGCCGCGCAGCTTGAGGTTCTGATAATACGCCGCCTGTTCCGCTGTCATAACCGCAGGGCCGTCCCGCCGGAGCGTTCCCTGCATCCGGGTATCCACAACGCCGGGCCTGACGGTCATCACCGTTAATCGGGGTTCTTCGGCAGCCAGCACCCGGGTAAAATGATTCAAAGCGGCTTTGGCCGCACAGTAGGCACTGACATGCTCAACCGTAAGCGTTGCCGCACCACTGCTTACATTAACAATCCGCCCCTTTTGTTTGCGCAGTTCGGCAATCGCGGCCCGCGCCAGGTAAAAAGGCCCGAACAAATTGACGGCGATATTATATTGCCAGCGGTCCATTTCGGCGCTGGCAACCGGGGCAATGGGTTCAATAATGCCGGCATTGTTAACCAGCGCATCCAGCTTTCCGAAACGATCCAATGTTTTTGAAACTGCCGCCTGACAGGCGCCTGCATCTGATATGTCTGCTTTAAAAACCAGTGGCATGCCGCCCAGCCGCTGAACTTCTTTGGCGACACCGTCAAGGGCGCCTGCTGAACGCGATATCAGGGTGACAGCCGCTCCGATGCTTGCCAGCCAGCGGGCAGTTGCCGCTCCCAGCCCGCGCGATGCACCTGAAACGATTATCACCGGTGAGTCAGTCATTTTTTAACAGGAAAATTTATTTTTCTGTTTGTATTGGGGACCATCAATAATTATGTTTACCAACAGATGTTTCAACGTTTAAAATAGCCCCTTTTGTCTTATATTAAATGAATTCATACTGTTAAGAGCATCCCTGGGAGAGCCTAAAGGCCTGACGACAGGGCTGCACAATCGATTTATATTTTTAAAATCAGAAAATTTCCACCTGTTTTTATGAAAATTTATGCATGATGACTTAATACTTAGAGTTGAACATCCTTTATTGTGGAGGACCCTAAAATGAAGGCTAAAATTGATTATGATTTGTGTATGGGAGATCGCAATTGCAACAAACTTTGCCCGGAAGTATTCGATTACGATGAAGATCAGATGCAGGCTCGGATTATCGTCGATAAAGTTCCCGAACATCTGCAGGATCTGGTTCGCCAGGCCGCGGCCGAATGTGCACCCGGTGCTATCATTGTTGAAGAATAGAAGTGGAAAACGATGAGAACCCAGTCGATCCGGGTCAAAGGTGCCCGGCAGCATAATCTTAAAAATATTGATATTGAAATTCCGCTCGATCGGATTACGGTGGTAACCGGGGTTAGCGGCTCCGGCAAATCCTCGTTGGCCTTTGATACGCTGTATGCCGAAGGCCAGCGCCGCTACGTGGAAACGTTTTCACCCTACGCCCGCCAATTCATGGACCGCATGGACCGTCCACAGGTGGACAAAATCGAAGGCATACCGCCCGCCATTGCCATCGACCGCAAAGATCCGGTCCGAACCTCACGCTCAACCGTCGGCACCATGACTGAAATTACCGATTATGTCAAACTATTATATGCCCGCCTGGGGCAACTTCATTGCGCATCATGCGGCCGGCCGGTAGTATCCGAGACACCGGCGCACGTGTGGGATTACCTTAAAAAACAGCCGGCCGGCTGCCAGCTGATGATTACCTTTCCCTATCGGCTGGAGGCCGCCCCGGCCGAAGAGGTTCGCAAAATTCTCATGCAGATGGGTTTTGACCGGCTGTTTTTGAACAGCCGGATCATTCACCTGGATGAATGGCAGCCTGCCAAAAAGGAGACAGAAATTCCGGTTCTGGTCGATCGCGTCATCCTGCGCCCCAAAGAACGTGATCGTATTCTGGACTCACTCGAATTGGCTTACCGCTTCGGCGCTGGAAGACTGGATGTCTGGCTGCCGCCGCACGGCCACCATGCATTCAGCAATCAACTGGCCTGTGCCGATTGTAAAATCATATACAATACGCCATTGCCGAACCTTTTCTCGTTTAACAGCCCGCTGGGCGCCTGCGATACCTGCAGAGGATTTGGCCGCACCATCGGTATCGATCTGGATCTGATTATTCCGGATCATTCGCGTTCACTGAAAAACGGCGCCATCAAACCGTTCGGAACAAGCGAAGACGGGCGCATGGAGTTTGATGATCTGATGGATTTTTGCCGGCGCCGCAGGATTCCGACCCTTATCCCTTTTCAAGACTTAAAAGCGGCGCACAAAAAGGCAATCATCGAGGGCACTTCGACCTATTACGGCATCAACGGTTTTTTTCGCTGGCTGGAAACCAGAACCTATAAAATGCCGGTTCGCGTATTTCTTTCGCGCTACCGCAGCTATGACATCTGCCCGGATTGCGACGGCACCCGCTTTAAAAAAGAAGCGCTGCTTTACCGGCTGGCTGGCCGCACCATTGCCCAGGTATACCGCTGCAATGTGGATCAGGCCCTTGATTTTTTCAAATCCCTGACGGTTCCGACCCGGGATGAAGCCGGCCTGCTGGTGCTGCAGGAAGTTCGCAACCGCCTGACCTATCTAAAAGATGTTGGACTGGGCTATCTTACCCTTGACCGGCAATCGCGCACCCTGTCCGGCGGTGAAGTCCAGCGGGTGGCACTGGCCTCGTCTTTGGGATCTTCTCTGGTCAACACCCTGTATGTACTCGATGAACCCAGTATCGGGCTTCATCCGCGTGACAATCACCGCCTGATTCGCATCCTAAAAGGGCTGCGCAATCTGTCAAATACCGTCGTGGTTGTCGAGCATGACCCTGAAATTATACGCGAAAGCGATTTTCTGCTGGATCTCGGGCCCCGGGCCGGCGAAAGCGGCGGTGAAGTCATGTATTTCGGCCCTACCGCAGGTGTCAACGGCTCGCTGACCGGAAAATATTTAAAAGATCAACGCCGAATACCCCTCAGGCAGAAGCGCCGCCGGCCTCAAAAAGGCCGCTGGATTACAATAAATAATGCGGCCGAAAATAATTTAAAAGACATCGATGTCCGCATCCCATTAGGATTGTTTGTCTGCCTCACGGGCGTATCCGGATCGGGCAAATCCACCCTGGCAGAAGAGATTCTTTACAAAGCAGCCAAACGGGCCCTCGGCAATCCCATCGACCGACCCGGCCGGCACAGGGACGTCACGGGACTGCATAACATCGAGGATGTCGTGCTGGTGGATCAGCGCGCCATCGGCCGAACACCCAGAGCCAATGCCCTGACCTACACCAAAGCCCTGGATCCCATCCGAAAGCTGCTGGCACAGACCGACGCCGCCAAGGCAAAAAAATTCGGGCCGGGTTATTTTTCGTTTAATGTGGCCGACGGGCGCTGTGAAACCTGCAAAGGGGACGGATTTGAAAAGGTTGAAATGCAGTTTCTTTCCGACGTCTATATCACCTGCCCCGATTGCAGGGGCAGGCGTTTTAAAGAAGCCGTATTGGAAGTTGCTTATAACGGTAAAAATATTCACGACCTTCTGAATCTGACGGTCAACCAGGCGCTTGAATTTTTCCAGGATCATCATAAGATTATCGCCGCCCTGCATCCGCTGGCTGATGTCGGCCTCGGCTACATTCGTCTGGGGCAGCCCATCAATACCCTTTCCGGAGGGGAAGCCCAGCGTCTTAAACTTTCCCGCCATGTAAAGCTCAACGGCCATGGGACCACCCGCAGACTGTTTATCTTTGATGAGCCCACCACCGGCCTGCATTTTGACGACATCGGCAAACTGCTTGCAGCCCTGCAAAAATTGGTGGATGGCGGCAATACGGTTCTGGTCATCGAACACAACATGGATGTGATTAAGACCGCGGACTGGGTCATCGATCTGGGGCCCGAAGGCGGCGACAACGGTGGCCGGGTGGTTGTCAGCGGACCTCCTGAAAAAGTCGTTCAAGAGAAGAATTCTCATACCGGGCGGTTTTTAAAAGCATACCTGAATGGAACCGGGCGTCTGAAGCAAAAAAAATCGGGGCCAGGCCGGGTTGCCGAATCCATTTCCGGCTTTTCGACCTCACAGCCGTCCGGCACCATCACATTAAAAGGCGCCCGGGAACACAATTTAAAAGACATCGATTTGGCCGTTCCCCAGAATGAACTGGTCGTGCTGACCGGCGTGTCCGGATCGGGCAAATCCACCCTGGCCTTTGATATTCTTTTTGCAGAGGGCCAGCGCAGGTATCTGGAAAGCCTGGCCCCCTACGTCCGCCAGTATATGAAAATTCTGGAGCGGCCGGATGTCGATCTGGTCACCGGCCTGGCGCCGACGGTGGCCATCGAACAGCGAATCAGCCATTCCAGCCGACGATCCACGGTGGCCACCCTCACCGAAATTTATCATTTTCTCAGGCTGTTATTCAGCAAACTGGGCACCCCGCATTGTCCGGGATGCGGCCGCCGGCTGACCGCCCAAACCCGGGCTGCCATCGTCAAACAGATCCGCAAGCGCTATTCGAAAAAAGCGGCCACCGTGCTGGCCACAAAGGTTTTCGGGCGCAAAGGATTTCATAAGGAAATACTTGCACGGGCGCTGAAAAAAGGCTTTAAAGAAGCCCGTATCGACGGTAAAACGGTTGCGCTTGAAGAAGGCATGGCCCTGAGCCGTTATCACGAGCATACCATAGAGCTGGTCATCGGACGCCTGCCGGCGAAAAACCTTGACCACCTGATCACCAACGCCCTGAAAGAGGGTAACGGCAGCCTCATTCTCATGGATCGCAGCGGCAATGAAGAAGTTTTCAGCCTTTCCGGTATCTGCCCGACCTGCGGTATCGGTCTGGAGCCACTGGATCCCCGCCTGTTCTCCTTTAACAGCAAACAGGGCGCCTGCAACCATTGCGGCGGCTTAGGCGTATCCGGCTACAGGGAAACCGAAGATGAAGAACCTGTCGAAACCACGGTTTGCGATAA
>JASFPY010000129.1:0-6463 GCA_050115755.1 Desulfobacteraceae bacterium
GGGGGAGAGTTTCGGAAATTATAAGCTGGGGATGGATGAAAATATTATTCCTTTAATCAGCTCAGCGAATATTGCTTGCGGCTTTCATGCCGGCGATCCCCATGTTATGCGGAAAACAGTTGCAATCGCGAAAGCACATGGTGTGGCACCGGGAGCCCACCCTGGGTTTCCGGATTTGATCGCTTTCGGGCGGCGAAATATAGATGCATCCTTGGATGAAATAAAGGATTATGTTGCCTATCAGATCGGTGCCATGAAGGCATTTACAACTGCTCAGGGGATGACACTGCAACATGTAAAGCCGCACGGGGCCCTGTACACGATGGCGGTCAAAAACACGGAAATCTGGGATGCCGTTGCTGAAGTCCTGGCAGCAGTTGACGCCGAACTCATACTGTTCGTGCAGGCCGGCCCGTGGCGGGAAAGTCTAGAGAAGATCGGGGCCAAACACGGAATTCGCATGGCATTTGAATTTTTTGGTGATCGGGCTTACAACCCCGATGGATCACTGGTTTCGAGGAAGTTGCCGGGTGCGGTGATTCACGATCATCAGCAGGTCGCTGATAAAGTCCTAAAGATGGTCAAAGAGCGCAAAGTCGTTTGTATTGACGGAACCGAGATTGAACTCACCGCTGAGACCATCTGCGTGCATGGGGATAACCCGGCGGCTCTGGAACTGGTTAGAAGTATACGTAAATCCCTGGAGGAAGCGGATGTAGAGATTGCACCGCCGGCAACATTTTTGTGAAGCGGGAATACAACATATTTAAAAAAGCCCAATATCGAGGACGAGGAGGAGCACGAGAACGAGTACCAGATTAACCAGCGGTCCACCGTATCTCGTACTCGTCCTCGTTCTCGTTACCCAACGCGTGATTGCTTTGTTGTAAGCCTTTTTAATATGATCACAACGTTTCGATTTGAAACGCTATGCTGTACAGTAAACCCAAATTCCGAATTATGGGAGACCGGGGCTTTCTGGTTGAACTCGGCGATGGGATCAGTCGGCAGGTTAACCAAAAAGTGCGTGCACTCTTTATCGAGATGTCAGCCCATAACCTTAAGGGAATAAAGGAACTGGTTCCCGGCTACCGATCGCTGATGGTGGTTTATGATCCGTCGGCCAGCTCGTTTCTTTCTTTAAAATCCCAGATTGTTGACATCTCGCATACGGTGGATGAAGCCCGGCTGCCAAGCCCCCGCATCGTAGAAATACCGGTCGTTTATGGGCATGAATTCGGACCGGACCTGGAGTGGGTCGCCAGTTACCTGAAGATGACTCCCGAAGCGGTTATTGATCTGCACACTCAACCGATCTATCAGGTGTATATGATCGGTTTTATGCCGGGATATCCGTATATGGGAGAAGTACTGGATTCCCTGGTTACCCCGCGGCGAGAAACGCCGCGAACCCATGTTATGCAGGGTTCGGTTGGAATCGCCCAGAAACAAACGGGAATTTACCCTGTGACAAGCCCGGGGGGCTGGCAAATCATCGGCAGAACGCCGATTCGATTATTTGATCCTCAAGAAAATCCGCCTTCTTTTTTAGCGATGGGAGATCAGGTAAAATTTTATGCCATTACGGCCGGGGAGATGTAAAGATGGCGGCCGTAAAGAGCATTGAAGTCTTATCACCAGGGCTTCAGACCACCATCCAGGATCTCGGCAGATTCGGATATGGCCATTATGGCGTTCCGCCCAGCGGCGCATTGGACTCTTTTTCATCACGGATTGCCAACCGGCTGGTTGATAATTCAGAAAATTCGGCCTGTCTGGAGACCACCTTAATGGGGTTGCGATTAAAGGCACTAACCGACATTTGTGTTGCCGTCACCGGTGCCGACCTGCAATTGCAGATCAACAGGCAGCCCCTGAAAATGTGGTGTTCCCATCTTGTTAAGAAAGGAGATATTTTATCATTTGGTGGTCCGCGAAGCGGTTGCCGCGCATACATTGCTTTTGGCGGAGGTATAATCGCGCCGCCGGTGCTTGGCAGCCGGTCAACCAACCTTTTCTCCGGATTCGGCGGCATCAAGGGGCGCTCATTACAAAAAGGAGATCGTTTATCCATCGATTCACCCGAGGCGAAACTGCCGATAGCAGGGCGTTTGCTTAAATCTGAGTGGATACCGCAATATCCGAGCGTATGGACGCTGAGGGTTGTATGGGGACCGCAGGATAATGATTTTACAAGCAATGGCAAACGGACCTTAACGCATACCTTTTACAGGGTCTCACCCGAATCCGATCGCAGCGGTATTCGCCTGGAGGGAGCTGAAATTCGAAGAAAAAGGGATGCCGCTGAATCCATTATATCCGAAGGTTTGATTTCAGGATCAATTCAGGTGCCGGGTGACGGCAAACCGATTATTATTCTGGGAGAAACCGTTAGCGGCGGATATCGCAAAATTGCCACGGTCATAACCGCTGATCTGCATTTGCTGGGACAAATTAAACCGGGAGATCAGATCCAATTTGCAGCCGTATCTCTGGAGGAGGCGCGATGCGCCTTAGATGAAACAAGACGCTGCGTTAATGACTTTAGTGTTTTCCTATATTCCTAAAAAGGCCTCTCTGAACATATCACTTTCTAAAAGCGCTTTTCCGGTCCCCTCACCGACAATTCGACCCGTCTGAAGAACATACCCGCGATCGGCAAGGTCCAGGGCTTCACGAACGTTTTGTTCGACGAGCAAGACGGTCAGGCCTTCTTCTTTTAGCTTCCGGACGGTATCCAGAACCTCATCTACCAGAAGTGGTGCCAGGCCCAGGGAGGGTTCGTCCAGCATTAAAATGTGGGGTCTGGACATCAGGCCGCGACCGATGGCCACCATTTGCTGCTCACCGCTCAGAAACCTTATAGAAATCATAGAAAGCTGTCAAGCTGTAATCAGAGTCGGGTTTAACCGGGCTTCGATTGCCTTTTTTAGCGCAAGATGAATTAAACGCATGCAACCAATAATCAACAACGGACAACGGGCTGCCGGATTTAGCTTCAATGCAGATTTACGTTTCAGAGAATCGTAAGGTCTTCGTCTTTTAAGTCGGAGACAAACATATGTCCGGGTGCATGGGTGATCACCAGGGAAAGGGGAGTGGATGTGGCGGCCAATTGCGATGTAACACCACAGGCCCAGAATACGGGTATTTCGCCGGGTTGGATCGTTACCGGATCGCCATATTCCGGACGTGCAAGATTTTTGATGCCGATTTTTTCAGGTGATCCCAAATGAATGGGTGCACCGTGGGTCAGGTGGAACCGGGTGGTTACCTGCACAGCACGTACAGCCTGTGATGGCGTCATAGGCCGCATGGTTACCACCAGCGAAGATGAAAACGGGCCGGCCGGTTTGCATGGGATGCGGGTAATATACATGGAAACATTTTTATTTTCCTCCAGGTTTCGTATCGGCAAACCAGCTGCCAGCATGGCATTTTCAAAAGAAAAACTGCATCCTAAAAGAAAGCTCACCGTGTCATCATCAAACACGGTGGTGACATCTTCCACTTCTTGTTTGAGTTGCCCGTTTTCAAAAATACAATAACGCGGCAGGTCGGTCCGCAGGTCAGCACCAGGCGCAATTGCGGGCTCGGTCTGACCGGGCTCCAAAACATCCAGGATCGGGCAGGGCTTGGGATTGCGCACACAAAAAAGCAAGAAATTAAATGCGTGCTCACGCGGCAGCATGACCAGGTTGGCCTGAAGGTAGCCTTTAGCCGCGCCGCTGGTAGGAGTGGTCCATTCTCGGTTTCGGATGAGCTGACGCAATTCTTTTGGGGAAAGGTTAGCAATCATAAAGGTTTGCCTCCATGATAAGGTTTTGAATATCGAATATCGAACAAGGAATGTCGAACCGCAGAAGTAATAAAAAGCCATGATATTAAATTTTTAACTTCGATATTCTGCGGTTCCTTGTTCGGTGTTCTGCGGTTCGACTCAAACAATCACAATCTCGTCTTGAAACTGCCCCAGTTGCTCCAATCCATCATGGGTTACGACATGGGTGTTTTCAATGCCGACCACACCTTTTCCCGGGAAAATGAGTTTGGGTTCCAGGGCCAGCGTCATATTCTCCTGCAGTTCAAGTTGCTGCCCGGCTGCCAAAAACGGGTAATCATCGAGTTCCACGCCGATGCCGTGGCCGACAAAGCGGATACGTTCCTTACCGGCTCCCATAAAATATTTATCATAACCCAATTCCCGCGTCCGTTCCAGGGCCAGATCATAAAGATCGCCCGATTTGGCTCCCGGTTTAGCTGCCTTTTTAATCAACTCCTGAACATCAAGCATGGCCATGTGAGCTGTCATCAGCTCTTGATCCGGTTTGCCCAGCGAAAAAATACGGGCATGGTCTGAATAGTAACCGTTTAAGGCAAAGACATAGTCCACCAGAACCGGTTCATTTCGCTGAATGGGCCTGAAACTCGGGCCCTGGGCAACCGCCGGGCTGACACCGGTGCCACCTGTGGGAGAAGACAAAAAACTCGGTACGGCGCTCGATGGGCCGGCCATCAGATGCCCGTAAAACGTCTCGCTGCCCCATAGCCGCATGCGGACAATGCCCTGATGACCCCGTTTGCGGGCTTCGGCTTCAACCAGACCAGCCAGTGCAAGCTCAGTCATTCCTTCTCGCAACAGCCCGGGAACACATCCGGCCACTTCGTCGGACAACCCGGCGGCGCGGCGTATCAATTCAATTTCATAGGGGGATTTAACAGCTTTCACCGTGCGAATCAGGTGCGAAATATCAACCAGATTTTTATCTTCAAACAGTCGCTGATAATTGAAGTACGCGTTGGCAGGTAAAATATCGAGTTCCATTCCGATGGCCTGCGGCAAAACATAATCCCATTGTCTGAGAATTTCAGGGACAGCCCTGGTCGAGTCCAGGGGTACGATGCGGCTTAATGGAGATTCGGCGATGGCTCTCTCAAAGCTTCTAAAAACCATTAAAACGGGTTCACCAAAAACGGGAACGTAAAGATGCGCCTCCTGGATGGTGCCGCTAAAATAAAACAGGTCGGCGCGCTGCACCATCAGCGCCGCATCAATCTGATTTGCCTCAAGCTGCTTTTTTAAATTATCGAGCCGCCGATCAATTTCGGACCGGGGGGTATTGGTATCGGTGCTGTACACGCATCCAGTTCCTTTCTCATCCTGATCGAACTGCCATGACACACTGCGGATTAAGTTAAAGATTTTTCGGAAGGAATCAAGAAAAAAATTGATATGAGCCGTCTTTGGCGACCTTCCAGCAACGAACCAGATGGTCATCGCCTACGGTTTCAAAATCAACATCGGCTTGTTTGCAGCGGTCTTCACTTATCGGGCAGCGATCCTGGAAGCTACAGCCGACGGGCGGATTTAAGGTGTTCTCAGGCTCATTACCCTTTGTATTCATTTCACTTGTATCGCTTCGTTCGGTGTCCGGAATGGCAGAAAGCAGCAGATGCGTATAGGGGTGCACGGGATTATCAAAGAGCGTATCGGTGGGCGAATATTCCATAATGTGGCCCCTATACATCACTGCCACCATATCGCAGATATAACCGACCACATTCAAATCATGGGAAATAAAAAGATAACTCAGGTTCAGCTGTTCCTGGAGATCCTTTAAAAGGTTAATAATCCGGGCCTGGATCGATACGTCCAGTGCCGATATGGGCTCGTCACAGATAATCAAGGCGGGTTCCACGCTCAAGGCCCGGGCAATGCCGATTCTCTGGCGCTGGCCACCGCTGAATTCATGCGGGAAACGATCGATGGCAGCCGGCGACATGCCGACCATTTTCAAAAGTTCTTCAAGGCGCTGTTGCATCTCCGAGCGGTTATTTATGCCGGCGATTTTAAGTCCTTCGGCAATGGATTGGCCGACAGTCATTCGTGGGTTCAAGGAGCCGTAAGGATCCTGAAATATAATCTGTATTTCCTTGCGCAGGGGTTTCATTTCTTCTTCATCGAGTTTGGTAATGTCATGACCGTTAAAAAGAATTTTGCCCGCATCTGCGTCTAAAAGTTTTAATATCAGTCTGGCCACGGTCGTTTTACCGCATCCGCTTTCGCCTACCAGGCCTAATGTTTTGCGCTTCCCGATCGTAAAGGATACGTCTTCCACAGCGCGGACCCAGCCGGTGATTTTCTGAAAAAAACCTCTGCGAACAGGAAAGTATTTTCTCAGGCGGTCGACCTGCAAAATGGTGGAGTTGCTTTGGCTGATTTCACTCATAAGATAGTTGAATCCATTTTTACAGTTTATGTCCACCCTTGATTCCCGTCGTCATCAAAAAGTACCGGGCAGCGGGCGTGATGTCCGCCTCCGTAATCACGCATCTTCGGGTATTGTTCACGGCAGGTTTGGATGGCATGCTGGCAGCGCGGATGAAACGGGCAACCGCCGGGTTTGTAGGCCGGGTTTGGGACCGTCCCCGGTATGCTGTAGAGACGCTGGCCTCTTTTTGC
>JASFPY010000130.1:0-6406 GCA_050115755.1 Desulfobacteraceae bacterium
CTCTCCGTTTTATGAAGCGGGATTTCGCATCTATATGTTTTTCGCGCATAAAAAAATGGGGCCCGGTTTGGGCCCCATTTTTTTATGATTAGCGGTGGATGGATGGTTTTAAGCTGCATCCATTGAACGGCGATCGGCCATATCCACCAGTGTGCGTTCCCTGGCCTTGTCGATACCCAGGGCATTGCGTTTTTTGTCGATATGGGCAATCATCAGCCGGGCCATTTCATGAGGATCGGTGGCGAACCCCCACTTGCCCACACCCAATTCCTCAAGTTCTTCAAACAGATGCTTGTGGAATTTGGTGTTCTCAACAATGGGGAAGGTAACGCCAAATACCGTATAAACGCCGGAAGCCACAAAGTACTGTCCGATACAAATGGCTTTCTCACTCATATATTCCGGTGCGCAACCGGCAACGGGCAGATCGGCAATGCTTTCGCCGAGACCGCCGGTTTTGACCATTTCTGCACAGGCGATCAAAATACGGCTGTTGTCCACACATGAACCGATGCCAAGTACCGGCGGCATGCCCACAGTCTCACAGACTTCTTTTAGCCCCGGGCCAGCCAGATGGGCGGCCTCCGGCGTGGTCAAACCCGCTTTTGCCAGAGCAACCTGTGAACATCCGGTCTGAACCACCAGAACATCGTTTTTAATCAGTTCTTTCACCAGTTCTACATGCGCATAATCCTGCTTCACTCGAGGGTTTGTGCAACCGACAACGCCGGCGACGCCGCGTATACGACCGTTGATGATGTTGTCATTGAGCGGTGTATAGGAGGCCCGGAAAGTGCCGCCGAGCATGTAATTGATATATTCATGGGAAAAACCGTGTACGCCGGAATTCTTGATCTGCGGTATTTCGATCGGCATTTTCCGGCTCTTGAAGCGCCCGATGGCCCGGATGACAATTTCATCGGTGCAATCTTTGGGCGTATGCTCATGAAATTCAATGTGTGTGGCACCTTCGATATGACATCTCGGATTCGTTGTAATCAACGGTGTACCATAGCAGTCAGCTACTTTAACCAGGCCCTGTTTGATACATTGAACATCAACCGTCATGGCGTCCACTGCGCCGGTAACCAAGATTGCTTCGGTTGACATAAAATTACCGGCGTGGGGAATTCCATGGCGGACGAGGACTTCAGCCCCAGAGCAGCACATGCCAACGAGGTTGATGCCCTTGGCACCCGCTTTTTGGGCCGCTTCGATGAGCGTCGGTTCGTTAACCGATTCAATCATCGATTCGAAAAGATTTGGCTCGTGACCATGGACAATGATGTTCACTTGATCCTTTTTCAGGACGCCCATATTGACTTCGATGGCCACCGGCGCCGGGGTACCAAAAAGGATGTCGGAAATCTCGGTGGCCACCATGGAACCGCCCCAGCCGTCAGCCAAAGCCGTACGACTGCATTGTTTTGTGATGTTGGCGTAATCCTGATCTACCCCCATGTGTGTTCGGTGCATGAGTTCCATAATCTCACGCATGGCGCCACGCGGCACGATTCCAAGCTTGCGCCAGGTTTCCAGGGTTTTTTCCGGGACCCGTTTGGCAAACGGAATTTCGCCTTCGACCTGGGTGTAGGTTCGCTCAAGTTCATGGTACAAATCCATTGCGATATCCTTGATTTCGCGATCTTCGGTTTCGATCCCAACATAACCGGCTACTTCAATTAATTTTGTCGGATTTTTGATTTCATAATCTTTTATATTGCCGTTGATCACCTCTCGAAACAAATCGAGCATGCTCATGCCGTGGTCGGTATGGGCGGCGCCACCGGATGCCACCGCACGCGCAAAATTCCGTGCCATGATCGTATCGATGGTGGCACCGCAGACACCCACTTTGCCATATGGATCTTTGGCGTTTAGGCGGCAGGGGCCCATAAAGCAATGTTTGCAGCAGGCCGAATCCGCCCCGATGGGACAGGCTTTCATGCTGGTTGCCCGATCAAAGGCAATTTCGACGCCATCGTTGCGCGCCTTGGTAATCATTTGGGCAGTTGCATCACAAATCGTGAGGTCTCTGGGACTCTTATCCTTTTTTGGGGGGGCGATTGTTTTTTTGGGGGTTACTTTCTTTTCGTCTGACATATAATTCCTCCCTTCGTGGAACTTTCGATTTGGGTTAAATCGGGTTGATTTTTATAAAGTAAAGATATTGTAATCTACAGAAGCAGTTAATAGAGGTGATGAGTTCGTAATCATTCTCATTAATTAATGTTTAATTTTTGGCCAACACCCCTCGGACATCAAAATTACGATAAACTTCTAATGACTTATTGGCAAATTTTATGCCAAGTTACGTTAATCATATTTTTTTAATATATATTATTTTTTTTATGGCATAACATGTTAAAATTTCATAAAAAATAACCAAGAGATAAGCATTCTCTCCGGTCAGAACTGTGTGTTTAAAGATTCTGATCAGCGTCCTTTTTTGTCTTATGATACATATATGTCTCATCTGACTTACGAGACGAAACAATGCAAATGCCGGATAGGATATTGTTTTCTGACATTCTATTTAAGTAATTGATTTTATTATCAGGCGATATAACCGGCTGCATATCAGGGTTTTGCCTAAAAGTGGTTTAGCAACCCCGTCTCTCCGTTTAATGAAGGGGGTTTTCGCTTCTGTCTGATCCAACCCGGCGGCGGTTGGCCCCCGCTTGGTGTCTCAAATCGTCTCAAATTTGGTCTCGATATTTTAATTTTCTAATTGAAATAATTTGAATTTTATAATAATTTGCAAGATTCTTAGTCTGTCAACATATCGAAGTGCCTTCACAGGTCGAAATTTCACCAGCGAATTGCGCTTTTGCCAGACAGCATATTTCTGAAATACGATGACAATTAAATCTAACCTCACGAAAGGATGTTGCGATGTCTCAGCCGAAAGTTAAAATTTACTCGTTGAGCACCTGCAGTCACTGTAAAGCCACTAAGAAGTTTTTAGGTGAGTGCACCATAAAATATGAATTTGTTGACGTGGATAAGCTCGAGGGTGATGAGCGCAAAGCCATTATTGAAGATGTCAAGAAATTCAATCCGCGCTGCTCGTTTCCGACCATCATCATCGGTGAAACCATTATTGTAGGATATAAAGAAAAAGAAATAAAGGAGGCTCTGGGAATGGAATGACACCACAAGAACTATTTGATCGAATGAAAAAAGTACAGGAACCAAAGGGCTATTATTTTAACAAGGATAAAGAGCGGACCTTCGAACTGCTGGAATCATTGATTGCCAACAAAGAGAATTACGGCTATATGGGCTGTCCCTGCCGCCTGCTTTCCGGCGACAAGGAATTGGACCGAGACATTATTTGCCCGTGCGCATACAGTGTGCCGGATATCGAAGAATTCGGCAGCTGTTATTGCAACCTGTATGTTTCAAAGGAGTGGAACGAGGGTAAAATCCCGCACGAATATGTGCCCGAGCGCCGTCCGCCGGAAAAAATGCCCTATTGACATTTCTCCATACTAAATCCCTTTTAAAAAGGTGGGATGAACAGCTCAAATAAGAGCAATTGATTTTCTGCGCCCTGAGGCGCAATAAGATGAGGTGATTCATGGAAGAAGAATGCAGACCCGTGTTAAACACAGGATTGCGCGGTGTGGTCATTGCCGATACGCGCATCAGCGATGTCCAGGGTGCAGCTGGAAAATTAATTTACAGGGGCTATCTTATCGAGGATCTGGCAAAAACAGCGTCATTTGAAGAGGTAACTTATTTGCTTCTTTTTGAAAAACTGCCGGTTGCAGCTCAATTGAAAGCATTTAAAGCGCAGCTGGCAGCAGAGAGAGGTGTTTCGCCGCAGGTAATTGCTGCCTTGAAAACCCGGCCGAAAGACGCGCAGGTTATGGATATTTTGCAGGCCGGCGTTGCTTTGCTGGCTAATCATGACCCTGATATTACCGATCAAACAGAAGAAGCCGCCGTCCGAATGGCTGTGCGGCTGATTGCGAAGTTTCCCACGTTGCTTGCCGCCTGGGATCGTATCCGTAATGATAAGGAGCCGCTAAATCCATCGCCTGATCTGGATCATGCAGCCAATTTCCTTTATATGCTCAAGGGCGAAGAACCGGATGAAGAAGAAAGTCGTTTTATGGACACCGCCCTGGTTCTGCATGCGGAGCATTCCTTTAATGCGTCAACCTTTGCCGCCCGTGAGGTCGCTTCAACCCGCGCCCACATGTATGCCGCAGTCGGTGCAGCGGTGGGCTCTTTGTCGGGAGAACTTCACGGGGGTGCCAATGTGCGTGTCATGGAAATGTTGAAAAAGATCGATTCGGTGGATAAGGTAGAAACCTATGTGAACGAGGAATTTGATGCTGGCCGGAAAATTTTTGGATTGGGGCATGCGGTCTATGACACCGATGATCCTCGCGCCCATATTCTGGCGCCCATGTCCCGGACAATGGGGGAGCGCATCGGAGATACCCGGTGGTATGAAATCTCGCAGCTGTTAGAAAAAACAGGAAAAGCTGAATTTAAAAGGCGCAAAAACAAAGATATCTATGTAAATGTTGATTTTTATAGCGCTTCCCTTTATTATGCCATGGGAATCCCGATAGACCTGTTTACACCGGTATTTGCGATTTCGAGAATATCCGGCTGGACAGCCCATGTCATCGAAGAATATTTTGGTGGAGCCGCACCCAAACCCATGCTATACCGACCGGAATCCGAATATATCGGTGATTACTGCGGGCCGGATGTCTGTGAATTTGAGCCCCTTGACGAAAGAGGGTAATTTTTAGCTGGAGGCGTAAAGCGTTTGCAAAAGAACCCAAACCTTCGGATGACACGTCAGCGCAGGGTAATTCTGGAGGAGCTTCGCAAAGTCAATAACCATCCGAGTGCGGATGAGATCTATGAGATTGTTCGCAAACGATTGCCGCGTATCAGCCTGGGAACGGTCTATCGCAATCTTGAGATACTTTCTGATTCCGGTGATATTCAAAAGCTCGAACCCGGCTGTTCCCTGAAACGGTTTGACGGCAATCCCTCCGAGCATTTTCATATACGTTGTGTTCGCTGTAATCGGATTGCTGACGCGCCGATGCTCCCTGATTTGGAAATCGATCTGGAACGAGTCAATGTTACCGATTTTGAGATCGTTGGACACCGGCTGGAATTTCTTGGGATATGCCATCAATGTTCTGGTAAGTCCGAGTCTGATGAGGATTAAAGCTCGCAAAACAGGATAAAAACGGCATCGTCAATTCAGTTATAAAATTCGCATCTCGATTCAGCGTCATATTGGCGGGCAGCAAAGCCCGCTTTTTTTGTCGCTATAAGGAGGCGAGCGATGAAGATTCTAATAACAGGTGGCCTTGGATTTGTCGGCGCAAACCTTTCGGATTATCTTCTTGCTAAAGGCCACGCCGTCACTGCGGTGGGTCGGGCCGCAACTCAAAATCGGATAACCGCCAACAGGTACCAATATATCTCAGCAGACACAACCCAGCCGGGTGATTGGCAGAAAGCCTTAGGCGATGTGGATGCTGTGGTAAATCTGGTCGGCAAATCAATTTTTAAGCGCTGGAGCAAAAGCTATAAGAAGAAGATATATGACAGTCGTATTTTATCCACCCGCAACGTGGTGGATGCGTTGCCTGCCGATCATCCGGTGGTCCTTTGCAGTGCATCCGGTGCCGGATATTACGGCAACCGAGGCGATGACCTTTTAAATGAAGACGAAAAACCCGGAAATGATTTTTTAGCATCTGTTTCGGTGGACTGGGAAGCAGAGGCGTTGAAAGCAGCCGCCAAAGGAATCCGGGTGGCGCTGATGCGATTTGGCGTTGTTCTGGGAAAAGACGGCGGGGCCCTGGCCAAGATGATTCCGGCCTTTAGATATTTTGTGGGTGGCCCTATCGGCACTGGCAACCAGTGGTTTCCCTGGATACATCTGACGGATTTGATGACCGCGATCCTGTTTGTCTGTGAACATCCGCAGGTCAGTGGCCCACTTAATTTTTGCGCTCCCAATCCGGTGAGAAACCGCAGGCTGGCAAGTACCCTGGGGGAAGTACTGGGCCGTCCGGCGATCATGCCCGCTCCGGCATTTGTGGTCCGCGCAGTGCTCGGCGAATTCGGCAACGTGCTGCTGGACGGTCAGCGGGCGATTCCCGCCAAGCTTTTGAGCCACGGCTTTGAATTTCAGTACCCGAATATCAAGTCGGCAGTTCAGGCAATAGTGGCTGAGTAAGAATCTGATTATTTTATTTTCCACCGCAGAGGCGCAGAGTACGCTGATGGTTTTCATTTGCCGGTGTCTCAGCGGCAAATGAAAAAAATATTATCTCAGCGAACTTTGCGCCTCGAGCGAAGCGGGCGGTGAAATTATAATTGAAAGGATTACGATGAACAGCAGCGAACTGGACGA
>JASFPY010000131.1:0-6404 GCA_050115755.1 Desulfobacteraceae bacterium
TATTCTAACATTTTACGATAGAATCATATCGTTCATGCCAAACACCAAACACCAAACACCAAACACCCAACACTACTGTTGCGCATATTTTCTGGCAAAATCAAGTTCATCCTCATGTGTTTTGAGCTTGCCGTTGAGCCTGGCATCCAGGGCGGCCTGCAAAATTTCCCGGTATATGGGGCCGGGAGCGACTCCCATCTTTTTCAGATCTTTGCCTTTCAAAGAAACGCTGATACTTCTCAAATTCGTGAAATAGTGCGATATTGCCTTTTTAATTTTTTCCTGTTTGCTAATCGCCATCATATACAGGATCAGTTCAGTCCGGAATGCTGAAAGTTTCCGGTACAGGTCGCTATTTCGCAGCGGCAGGTGCCGTGCCAGCTCCAGCACGCATTTTTCGGCTGCAAAACGCTCTGCATAAAAGATTTTCCGATAGCGCTGAGGCAGTTCAAAGCGGCCGCAGATTTCTTCGGAGCACCGGGAGTCGCAATTATGAATCAGGACGAGAAAATAAACGATCCACTTCTTATAGGATTCGTCCAAAAAAAGCAAATCATGCCACGCCAGAACCTGTTTGACAGAATTTAACAGGAATATCAAATCCTTATCAAATTGAATCGATGGATAGATAAACTTTAGCAGATCAAAGTCGTTGAGCCGAACGATGGCCGGCACGGGATTGTCTTCTTGAAGAATTTGCTTTAATTCGCCCAGAACCCGGCGTCCGCTCAGACTCCGGAAAAAGTCCATATTGACCGCATTATCGATAAGCCCGGCAGTCAATTTGCCGATGGTAAAACCAAAGCGCTGTTCAAATCGGATGGCGCGAAACACCCGGGTCGGATCCTCGACAAAACTCATGTTGTGCAGCACCCGGATGATTTTTTCCTTGATATCTTTACGGGCGGAGAAAAAATCGATTAACGTGCCAAATTTTTTACTGTTCAGCTGAATGGCCAGGGTGTTGATGGTGAAGTCCCGCCGGAAAAGATCCAGTTTAATGGAGCTCATCTCAACGATCGGAAGTGCAGCCGGAAATTGATAATACTCCATCCGGGCGGAAGCAATATCGATTTTGTATCCATCCGGAAAAATAATCACCGCGGTGCCGAACTTTTCATAGGTGTGGATGCGAGCCCCTTCCAATTTGGCAAATTTTTTAGCAAAAGCGATACCGTCCCCTTCGATGACAACATCAACATCCTCATCCGAGCGGTACAAAAAGAGGTCGCGCACAAATCCGCCAACCACATAAGCTCCGTAGTCGAATTCATCTGCGACTTCGCCAATGCGCTTCAACATATTTAACAATCGCTTTGATAATCTTTCTTTTAAAAATTTGACGACATTGCGCGTTCGGGCGTGCACGGGCTCTTTCAATGGATCGGGAAAATTAGCGAAATCTTTTTGCGACTGTCGCACCAGAATGTTTAGCAGGTCGGTGCGGGTAATCACGCCGATAATGCTATTTTTGTCGAGCACCGGCAAAACGCGTTGCTTGTTCTCAATAATTTTTTCCTGCACCTCAGACAGATCGGCCTCAGGCCCGACGGTGGCCAGCTCGGTGGTCATGTATTCCCTTACCGGCAGGGTTTCCAGCTTATGAAACAGTGCTTTTTCAATAACCTGTCGGGTAATATAGCCGCAGAGTTTTTTGTTGCCGTTGCTCATTTGAGTAACCAGCAGTGCGTTGATATTGTAACGGGTGAGCAGTTCTTTCGCGCCTTTGCAGGATACCTCACTGTCGACGGTGATGGCGGGTGATGACATCAGGTTTCTGGCCTGCCGGTTGGCTTCGATCTTGCTGTACAGCAGCTCGACTAAATTATGTTCAACCTGAGCCAGGGTTTTACCCTTTATCGATGCGGATGCGGCATATGAATGCCCGCCGCCGCCCATCGGTGTTAAAATATTGCCCACATCAACATCATTCGTTCGGCTGCGGGCAACCACATAAATTTTATTTTCCATTCGGCCGATGGCAAAAAGTGCGTCCAGATTTTCCATTTTCACCATTTTTTGGACGAGAAACGCAAAATCGGGCATATATTTTTCAGTGGTGACCGATGTGACGACCACATCGATGCCATTGACATTATAACGCGCAGCGGATTGGATCAGGTCATTCAATAAACTGACCTGTTCGGGACTTAACTCCCTGGCAATCAAATCTGAAACCACATTTAGATTTGCCCCTTTGGATAAAAGAAACGCCGCTGCGTTAAAATCCTGCTCGGTGGTGGAGGGAAAAGTAAAAGAGCCGGTATCTTCATAGATTCCAAGGCACATGATCGTGGCTTCATCGGCACTGATTTCGATACCCTTCTGGACGATAATTTCGGTTAGCAGGGTAACATTCGCTCCACTTAAGCGATGAACCTCAATGTCTCCTTTAATATCCTTACCGGTGGCAGGGTGATGATCGTAAATATGAATATCAATGTCTTTGCGTTTTAATAGCTTGGCCAGTTTGCCGATACGACCCGGCTGTCGGGTATCCACCAGCACCAGCCGGCGGACATTTGCAAAGTCGAAATCTCCAATTTCCGCCATGTTAAACAGGTATGCCATCGAATTGATAAAGAAGTTTTTTAAGTTTTTTTCCTGGGAACCTGGAAATACCACCAGCGCCTCCGGATATAGCTTCTGCGCCGCCAGCATGGAAGCTAAAGCGTCAAAATCAGCATTCACATGGGTGGTAATGATAGTCAGGTCTTTGTGACCATTTTTTTGGCTTTTTGGCATTGTTTGTCTGTTATGTGGTGTTTGGTGTTTAGTGTTTGGTATTTGGTCTTGCATGTTTTGCTTTTTATCAAATCGGTATCATATCAAATACATTATGCTAAACACAAAACACAAAACACGAAATAACTGAAAATAAGTCAGATTTTTTATCCGAATAAGCTATCACAGTTGGGCAAATATTTCCACAGGGGTTTATTCCAATGACATTAGATTTATTGACAACTAACTGAAATCGTTGTAATATTAACCATATCTCGTTTAAGGTGTTCGGTTAAATAAAATCTTAAGTTTTAGCAATCATGCGCCGATATAGGTTCTGTAGCTCAGGATAACCTTATCTCATATGGTTGCCGATTTGGCGTACTGACCTGTGACCGATCTTAGAGCGGGGCACAGAAGTCCGGTGCCAAAATTGTGGTTCATGCCAGCCAAATATGATATTAAAATATTGAAGACCCAATTGATCATTTACGGGTTAAACGATAGCATTTATTTGCTCGCATTGTTTCAAA
This sequence comes from Desulfobacteraceae bacterium, assembly GCA_050115755.1. Lineage (GTDB taxonomy): Bacteria > Desulfobacterota > Desulfobacteria > Desulfobacterales > JAHEIW01 > JAHEIW01. The sequence goes on from JASFPY010000131.1 coordinate 3,258, forward strand.
TGAATATGGAGGCTTGATCATGCCAGTTTATCAATGGGTAGGCACCAACCGGAAAAATGAAACCCGAAAAGGCGAAATGGAAGCTGCCAATGAAGCAGCGGTTCGATCCAATCTGGTTCGACTGAGAATAACGCCGAATAAAATTAAAAAGAAACCCAAAGACTTGTTTGAAAACGTTTCCTGGCTTCAGCCAAGAGTCGTAGAAAAAGATATTATTCTTTTTGCCCGCCAATTCTCCACCATGATCGATGCGGGCCTTCCCATTATCCAATGTCTTGAAATTCTGCATACCCAGCAGGGAAACAAAACCTTTAAAGGGATGATAAAAGAAATAAAGGAGCAGGTCGAAAGCGGGGCCACGCTTGCTGAGGCCCTAAAGCGCTTTCCAAAGCATTTTGACAGTCTTTTTGTCAACATGATTGCAGCCGGTGAGGCGGGTGGTATACTAGATGCCATTCTCAGACGTCTGGCCGCGTACATGGAAAAAGCTGCTAAACTTAAATCCCAGGTAAAAGGTGCCATGACCTACCCCATTGTCACCCTAATTATCGCGGTTCTCGTGCTTGGGGTAATTCTGGTATTCGTGATTCCGGTATTTGAAGAAATGTTTGCCGATTTTGGCGGGACGCTACCCGTTCCCACCCAAATTGTGGTAACAGCCAGCGATATCGTAAAAAGCAAGGTTGTCTATATTATCATCGGAATTTTTGTTTTTGGCTTCGCGTTCCGCAAATTTTTAGCCACCGAGAAAGGCCGGGATTTCTTTGATGATTTAATTTTGAAAATTCCCGTCATTGGCGAATTGCTGCGTAAGGTGGCTGTCGCCAAATTCACCCGCACCATGGGGACCATGCTTGCCAGCGGGGTGGCTATTTTGGAAGCTCTTGATATTGTTGCCAAAACGTCCGGAAATCGCACGGTTGAAAAAGCAATTTATGATGTGCGGTCCGGCATCGCTGAAGGTCGCACCATGGCTGATCCGTTGCAGGAGAGCGGTGTTTTTCCCGCGATGGTGTGTCAAATGATTTCGGTCGGTGAATCCACCGGCGCGCTGGACGCCATGCTGGAAAAGATTGCGGACTTTTACGATGAGGAAGTTGATCAGGCGGTTGAGAACTTGACCTCCCTAATTGAACCGTTTATGCTTGTTTTTTTAGGTACGACAATCGGCGGTCTGGTTGTCGCCATGTATCTGCCGATATTCAAGATGGCTGGTGCCATTCAATAGAATCTGTCTCGGAAATCGGATTTGGGTTGTAGAATGGGTTTCAAAACTTCAGATCCATGTACTGATTAACTTGTCAGCTAACCAGCTTAACAATTAAGTGGCTTAACTTGAAGTGATTTCAAAACCCCATCTCCCCGCTCAAAGAAGCGGGATTTCGCATCTAATTTGATTTCGCATCTAATTTAAAGATGATTTAAGGGGCTCAAAAGGCTCAATGGTCCGCCAGTGTTCGTGGCGGACTATCACGCCGTGTTGAGCACATTTAATATTCAGAAAGAGAGGCGAAATCCCGCCGGTTTAGGCGGGGCTGAGCGCCTCAATTAATAAGATGAGAAGCGAAGTCCAGCTGATCAGCGGGGCCCTTGAACCTGATCAGAGGTTTTGAAACCACTTCTAAGCGAACCCCTTTTTAAAGATTTATTTTATGAGTCGCATTTCACGCATATCCGAGAAAGATTATAAGAGCAAATTGAAAGGGTTGATGTTTTTTCGGATCCTGTTTTCGGCACTGTTGCTGGGTTCCACCATTGTTTTGCAACTGAGCGATTCCACAACCTCCATGGAAGGGTCTTTCGTCTTTCTCTATGGTCTCATTATCGCGATATTTCTAATTTCATTGATTTACAGTTTGCTTCTGAAGCGCGTTAAAAAAGAAATCACATTTGCCTTTATTCAAACCGGCGTCGATACATTTTTTGTCACCCTGATTATTTTTGTGACCGGCGGTTTTTTAAGCGTCTTCTCCTTCCTTTATCTTTTGGTTATCATTTATTCCAGCATGCTGCTTCCCATGAGGGGAACTATGGTAATTGCAGCGCTTTGCAGTCTTCAGTTTGGGTGTTTGGTTGAACTGGAATATTTCGGCATTCTCAATCCCCTTGGCACCGATGGCAATACTCTCGCCGGTGCCTATGATTGGTATCAGATATTTTTTAAATTGATGATCACAATGCTGGCCTGTTTTGCGGTGGCGGTTTTGAGCAGTTTGCTATCGGAGCAGACGCGTAAATCCAAAGAGGAGCTTCGCGCAATGGAGGGTCACGTCAAGCGGGTCGAAAAGATGGCGGCTATCGGAGAGATGGCAGCCGGTTTAGCCCACGAAATAAAAAACCCGCTGGCGTCTTTGACAGGATCCATTCAGCTTTTGAAAGAAGATATGCGCTATGATCCGGATCATAATCGACTGATGCAAATTATTTTGCGTGAAGCTGATCGCTTGAGTTCTTTAGCCAGCAATTTTCTTTTTTACGCCCGACCGCCCGCGGGCAAGAACCAGCCGATTGAGTTGGGTCGCGCGCTGCTTGAGACCGCCGAACTTTTTGAAAAAGATGCTTCGAATAACGGTCGAATTTCAACAATCAAAGATGTATCTCCTGATGTATGGATCAACATGGATCCCGGTCATCTTCATCAGATTTTATGGAATTTACTGTTGAATGCTGCCGAGGCGATTGACAATCAGGGTCAAATCGGGATCGATATGTTTCCCTTAAAGAATCGGCAGGCTTGTGTTAAAATCAGCGATAACGGATGCGGCATATCACAGGAGGCTCTGAAGTCCATTTTTGATCCATTTGTTACCACCAAACCCAACGGGACCGGATTAGGTCTTTCCATTGTCCACCGGATTATCGAGGCTTATGACGCTTGGCTAAATGTTGAGAGTGAACTAAATCTGGGCACCACAGTTACCCTGCATTTCAAGCAGATTGCCCCACCTGCATGATCTTGTTGTAACCTAAAATGAGCGTCTCAACCTTCGACAATCAACCCATGCAGGTGGAACTTAACCTTGACAGTCACCGGTAAAATGAGATACCAAGTTCAGCTTAAATCGATGATTTGTGCTAATTTGTTGACAGTTTGAATCGATTTGCCCTGAAGTGGTTTCAAAACCTCAGATCAGGTTCAAGGGCAAG
>JASFPY010000132.1:0-6404 GCA_050115755.1 Desulfobacteraceae bacterium
CGCCCTTCCTGCAAAATTCTGTAAGGTCTCTGCCGATAAGCAGTTCCATGGCGATGTAGGCCATGTCATCGTCCTCGCCGACATCATAAATCGTGACGATATTCGGATGCGAGAGTTTGCCGGCGGCCTCGGCTTCCCGGAAAAACTGGTTTTTAACCTCATTGAGCTGCTGGGGCTCGACATCGGCATAACTGAGGGTTTTGACAGCCACCTCACGATTGATGCTCGGATCTTTACCCAAATAAACGGTTCCCATGGCGCCATGCCCCAGTTCTTTGATGATTTCATAGCGCCCGAGAGTCGGTTTGGCGGTTGAATCTGCCAGGAACAAAGCCGCCTCCCTTTTCTTTTGCCCGGCAGACATTACCAGCGTATGCTCAATCTTTTCCAGATTATTGATTCTGCGTTTGATGTCTTTAAATGTCCCGGCCTTTAAAATATGGTTGTAAACGGCCAGGGCTTTGTTAAACATTCTTTTTCTCTCGAAATCCAGTCCCAGATGATACAGCAGTGCCTGGACGGGTTTATCCTCGATGGGACATTTCATAAATCGTTCAAAGGCCATATCCAGCAGACCCTGGCCCTGCAGCGACAACCCCAGGGACTTGTTTAATTCGACGCTTTCATCCCGCTTTTTATCGGATATTCGTTTGCGTTCGGCAAGCGCCAGGCCGACTACGGCAAAAAGGGTCGGCGCAATAATCTGCAGCCAGTATCCCTGAGTAGTAAACAACCATAGCGCAACGCCGATCCATGTAACCAAAAAAATCGTGAATATGAGCATGCCGATTCGGGGTTGTATCTTCGGGATGACAAACAGCAGAAAAAAGCCGAAATATACAAGAACCAGAATTTCCAGCGCCGGAGACCAGACAGGCCTTGAAATATGTTTGCGGTTTATGATGTTTTCAACGGCATTGGCGACAATTTCGATACCGCTTGCCTGACCCTGGCCCGGAGTTTGGTAGGTGGGAGTGAATTCTTCGGCGGTTATCCCGAGCAGCACAATTTTATGCCGGAATAATTCTTCGGGAATTTTTCCGTCAAGCACATCTACCGCTGAAATTTTTTCAATGTTGATCTCCCTGCCGTTGAAATCAACCAGCATCTGATGGTGTCCGACCGTTGGAATACGAATGTGCTTGAGTTGCAGGCCGGATGATGCCGGACGGATGTTTTTGATGCCGGCGCCGAGATATTTCATCGCCACCTGCAGCGCAAGAGAAAAAAATTCTCTATTCTGAAAGCGGACAATTAAAGGAACGCGGCGGGTGATCATGTCCTGATCGGCAATCAGGTTGGTATGCCCCAGTGCGCCGGACTTTCTTGACAGTTCATCGTAGGGCTGCAAAATCTGTGAGGCCACAATGGGTCTGCCAAGGTGCCTGCCGGGTAAAAAAGCAGCCATGCGGGCTGTCTGATTTTGCGCGGCGGATGTTTCGCCGATTTCGATAGAATTCAATTTCAGCCAATCCGACAGATCGGTTGAAATTTGACCGTCGGCTTCGGCAAGTTTAAAGCGAAGGGGCAGCACCACATTGCGTGCCCTTCTGACAGCAGAAATTAAACGGGCGTCATGATTCAGCCGGGTCTGTGTTTGCGCCAGAAGGCGGTCTATTTTATTCAGTGTTTGTTTTTTACCGATCGGGGGGTTTTGGTGGATACGTTCTCTGAAGTTTTGTATTTCAGTCAGACCGTCATTCAATTCCCTGCTGCGATACAAAATGGAAACACCCTGGGTGTGAGCACCGTTTTTTGAAAGTGTATTGATGATATCGGCGATATAAGAGCGGGGCCAGGGCCAATCCCCGATGCTTTTCAAACTTTTATCATCGATGGCGACAATGATGATCGGGATGCCCGCTGCTCTGTGCCGCAAGTTTGCCGCCAGGTCATATGCCTTGTATTCCAAAGACTGCAATGGTTTAAACCCGAAAAGCATTCCTGCCAGAATCGCAAACATCAGCAAAAGACAAATCGAGCGGCTAGACCGTAATGCGTTTTTGAATACCATAGGCCTCTATATTGCTTCTTGGGAAAAACATTAAAGACCTGGTCCTCGCACCGGGCCGGAAGTCGGGCCAGGAGTCTTATCAGGTGGTTTCAATACCACTTTTACGCTCCTTCGCCAGAATGCCCTGCGGCTTGCCGCGGGGAGGCTTCACCTTAATCCGAGTTCAAGCTGCCAGGACGCTGTGCCATCGTTGACGACGACATCTTCCTGGCGAATTTGATTTACCAAAAAGCCTTCGACGGATTCGCCCTCCCGTACGATGTGGCCATTGATGACCGCAATGCGCCGTTTGGCGTCCTTAGACCAGGCGATGGCCTGCAGGTCTAACTTCGAATCGTCCAGGCGCCTGTAAGATCTTACGTCCTGTGAAGGTGATTTTTTCGCGGGGGCGGCAGCCGGTGCCGGCCGGGTCTTTCTCTGTGCGGATTTTGCGGAATCCACCACTGGTGAGCGGGAAGTATTCGATTTAGCTGTCGGGGGCTCGGTTTTCCCGGGTGATGCAAATATTCTATTTATCCGACTCTTTTGCGATGCCCGGGTCCGGGGCAACCGGCGCGAGGGCTGATCAGCACCGGCCGGGTGCGGCGCAGATTCGGCGCTGGACCGCGTATTTTGACGCTTCATTGTAAGCGCCTTTTTGGGGGCAGGGCTTTTTGATTCCACGGATCCGGGATCTATTTTGGCCTGGTAAACCGGTGCTTCGGGCGAGGTTTTTTGCGGGAATATTCTGGATGCCAGCCAGTGCCTTTGGCTGTAAGCCAGCCATCCGGCTGCGATCAACACGACGATCAAAATGATTGCCAGATACAGCTTTCGATACAGCCAGATTTTTTGAACGCGGGCCTTTACTGTTTTTTGGGGATCAATTTTTGGCGGCCAGGCCTGCAGATCATCCGGCGGCGGGGTGGTTTGATCGATTCTTTTTAACGCTTTTAAAATCGTACTCAAATTTCTCAGTCCCCCCGAATTCTTATAACCACCAAACTTGAAAGTGCAAAAACACGGAAAAAGATAAAATTTTTGGTGTCTATTTAATCGTAAATTAGCTTATTTTGATGTTGACAGTTGAGGCATTTCAAGCGAATTTTCTTCTTTATACAGGATGATTTTGGTTAGCGGCCCAACATATCCATCTACCGGGATACCGTATTTCGCCTGAATGGTTTCCACCGCGTGCCGTGTAAGGCTGTCATATTGATCATCAATTGACACATTTTCAAATCCAAGGTTCTGCAGAACTAATTTCAGCGTGATCACCGAATCTTTGTAAGATTGCGCCGGTATCGTTCCCCAAATAGAATGGAAATTTTTCCAGGGCAGATAGGCCACTCCGGACCAGTAAAATTCAAGTTCTTCCAGGCCCGTTACAATCCACTCGTTTTCATCTTTACCCTGCAGAATAATCTTGTCGCCGTCCATCCGGCTTAACGTGAGGTAGCCCGGGCTGGGGCTTCCGGGCGGATAAAATTCAAGGATGGCCGGAAGGTTCAATTTTTTTAGAAGCGCCATATCGGCTTCGACGCGATGGATGAACAGCCCGCTCGATTTTGCCGAAAGGCGGAAATAAGTTTGGTCATCATCAATATCTTTGAGATAAGGCGCATACTGCGTGTCTGTTTTCCAAAGCTTAATGGCATGCCTTAAGGCGGGCTGTCGGGAGCTGCGGCCGTCCATATTCATCAAGCATTCAGCCAGGCTGATGGTTGCAATATTGTTTTTGGGCTGCGGCGCGACTGCCGAATCGGGCTGTTCGGCGGTCTGCGCTTCAACAACAGCATCGGCGGTTTGCGTATCGGCGACATCTGCGCTGGAAACAGGAGGTGTTTTCGAACCATCAGGGGGCTCCAGCGTAGTGGTGATTTTATCCCTGATGGGCTGATAGAGAATAACGCCCAGAAACACGATGCTCAAAAAAGAGAGGCTCATCAATACCCATTTGCCGGTCGAAAACCCGTAGTCTTTAACCCGCCCGCGAGTGGCAAGTTCCTTGATGGATTCTTTGGCGATGCGGCTCGTAATTTTGAATTGATTGAGAACGAATGCGGTTAAAAGTGCACGGTCACAAACAATATTAATGAGGCGAGGGATGCCCTTTGAATATTTATAGATTTGACGATAAGCCGATCGGTCAAATTTGATGGCTGTTTTTTGGGCAGCGATGCCGATGCGATAATGGATATATTCTTTGCATTCGGTCCATGTTAAGGGGCGTAGCTGATAACTGAGCGTAATTCTCTGTCCCACCTGCCGCAGCGCATGGGAATTCAGAATTTCAGAAAGCTCCGGCTGCCCCACCAAGATAATCTGCAGCAGTTTGTCCCGATTGGTTTCCAGATTGGAAAGCAAGCGCAGCTGTTCCAGAACATTGCGATTCAGGTTTTGCGCCTCATCAATTAGCAGGATGACTTTTTTCCCGCTGGCCTTCTTTTGCATCAGAAAGGCGTTTAACCGATCAATCAGCTCTTTTGTGTCGACCTCCTGTGCATTGATGCCGAATTCTTCATTGATAGTTTTGAGCAGTTGTTTGGGGCCCAATTTGGGGTTGAAAATATAGGCCGCTTCAACGGTGTTATTCAAGCTTTCAAGAAAAGCCCTGCAAAGCGTGGTTTTGCCGGTTCCGACCTCTCCGGTAATCTCGACAAAGCCGTCGCCCTGGGAGATCGCATAATTCAGGTGGGCCATGGCTTCCTCGTGGCTTTTGCTCAAATAAAAATAAGCCGGGTTCGGCACCAGTTTGAAGGGTTTTTCCTTAAATCCAAAAAACTTGTTATACATCTGAAACAGCCCTCAATTCCTGCGACACGGCGTTATTGTACAATCCAAAACGGTTAAACCACTTTTTTTCGCTTAAATTAAACCGGGTGCTTTTGACCGAACCGTTGTTATCTAAAATGAGCGCTTGCTCACCTCAGATATTCGCGTGTTCCTTTACAGGTCTCAGATTGAAAACGGTGATGAAACAAAGAAATTTATTCCTTTGCAAGTGGTTTGAAATATTTCAAAAATTTCCGCGGGCGTTCTCATAATATTTTAGTGGAAAAAGCGCCAGGCGTCAACCTTTCAATCATCGGTTAAGCAGGCTGCGCTTTCCATTTGCAGCAACCTTGCCAGCTTTCCGCGCCGTGATTTGGCCGCCTGCAGGTCATGTTTTGTCAAGATATTGTCTTAATTTGCGATTGCGTTCCGCCGGTTTCAATTTTGCCAGCTTTCGGCATTTTTGGTAAAATTTTTCCAGATTGCCGCCGGATTCAGCGAGTATGCCGTTAAATGCCGGCACCCAGTTATGATACGTTGACACACTGATAAGTTGCGCGTTGTTCAACGGATAATTAAACCAGGCATCATATGCCGCCATGCCGCCATAATCTGATCTCAAATCCCAGAACTCGGTCTTCATTTGAGCGAAAACAGCAGCTTTCTGTTTTTGTTTTGCCGTCAATGGCAGATCCTCCTTATAAAGCGCTTCGAGCCTGGTACGGTATTTTGAAACCAGTTTAGTGAAATTCTGGCGGCACTGATGTTTGCGCAGCCATTTCTCATAGCCTTTTGGCTCATTGGTCGAGGCCAGCCAGCGTCTGAGGCCCTCCTGTTCGACGGCAGTTGCAAAGCTTTCATTAAAAGCCGTATCGTTCTTGATATAAAGAAGCCCATGGGCCAATTCATGAAATATGAGCGCAGCGGTGTCGGGCTCGCTGAGAGATATAAAAGTGCTTAAGACCGGGTCATCGAACCAGCCCAGCGTTGAGTATGCGATCGCGCCGCCGATGAACACGTCACAACCTTCTTGTTTCAGATACTCACCGAAGCGCCGGGCGTCATCCTCGGCAAAATATCCACGATAGGATACACATCCGACGAGGGGGAAACACCACGTTTTCGGTGTCAGCGAAAATTCCGGTGCGGCAAATACATTCCAGACCACATAGGGCCGGTCAAGTGCCACATAACTTAAATAATGATCATTGACAGGCAGATGCAGTTCTTTTGCCGCAAAATCTCTAACATTTTGAATAAATTCAAATTTTTTACGAAGCTGTGCCGGCGTTTCCGGATTATCGACAAGATCGGAAATCGGCTCCTGTTTCCGCAAAATTTCCATTTGGCCGTTAATTGCCTGGTCGTAATAGGGTAAAGAGCGGCATTGTAGGCAAGTCACTGCAATTAATAAAATCAAGAAAATTTTTGAAATATGCTTTGTCATCGAAAATTGAATTGTTAGATTGGTTGGATTCGTTCAATTGGTTTCGATTGGTTCGTTTGAACAAATAAAACCAATTAAACCAATCAAACAAATTAAACAGATGTAACGTTTACCATTTGCCTGACACCTGAACACTGACACCTAATTTATATCAGACTATAGCAGAATTTTTCAAAAATTTTGCGGTTA
>JASFPY010000133.1:0-6393 GCA_050115755.1 Desulfobacteraceae bacterium
TTTTTGTTCAGCAAAAACTCGGCAAGATAGGCGCCGTCCTGGCCGGTAATTCCGGTTATAAGCGCACGTTTCATTAATTTCTCCTAAAGATAACCCCATCAAGTTACAAGTTATCTGTTATTCGTTTAAAAGGAATTATGTCTAATTTTATATCCAGCTCCTAATCGTAACGAAAAATGAGGCGTTCATCGAATTCTAATAACAAATAACGAATAACTATTAACACCTAATTTAGCGTTTATCGATAAATTAGGTTATCGTTCACAGTAGCGCCCTGAAATAGTTTATGGTCTCCTCAAGTCCTGCCTCTAACTGCGTATGCGGTTTCCATTTCAGTTTATCCATTGCCAGTTTGATGTCGGGTTTACGCTGCAGTGGATCATCCTGCGGAAGCGGTTTGAAAACAATTTTCGAATTGGACCGGGTCAACGAGATGATCTTTTCCGCCAACTCAAGAATACTGTACTCTTTCGGATTTCCTAAATTTACCGGTCCGGTAAAATCCGCGGAAATGTTCATCATCCCGATCACCCCCTCGATCAAATCGTCTACATAGCAAAAAGAACGCGTTTGCTTCCCGTCGCCGTAAACCGTGATATCTTCATTTTTTAGAGCCTGCAGGATAAAATTACTCACCACCCGACCGTCGTTGGGGTGCATTCGCGGGCCGTAGGTGTTGAAAATCCGAACAACCCGAATATTGAGTCGGTGCTGCCGATAATAGTCGAAAAAAAGGGTCTCAGCACATCGTTTGCCTTCATCATAGCAGGAGCGGATTCCGACACAGTTAACATTGCCCCAGTAATCTTCTTTCTGCGGATGCACGGTTGGATCGCCGTATACCTCTGATGTGGAAGCCTGTAGAATTCTGGCTTTCGTTCGTTTGGCCAGCCCGAGCATGTTAATGGAGCCATGCACATTGACCTTGGTGGTTTGTACCGGATCGTTTTGATAGTGAATCGGCGATGCCGGACAGGCAAAATTATAGATTTCATCGACTTCCAGATAAAGTGGAAATGTGATGTCGTGACGGATCAGTTCGAAGTAAGGATTTTCCAGTAGATGAAGGATATTTCGTTTAGTGCCGGTATAAAAGTTGTCCACACAAACCACGTCGCAATTTTCTTGCAACAGGCGTTCACAAAGAAATGAACCTAAAAACCCCGCCCCGCCGGTCACTAGAACGCGTTTTCGAAGATGCATGCGATTCCCTTTTTCTGATCGATGAGATTGATGATGGCTTTTAATGCAGCAGCCGTTTTGTAAACATTTAAAATGATTAACATATATATATCATAGAGGCCCTATGATTAGCAACAGCCTTTGGGTATATAAGGTTCTTGTAATCTCAAGATCGATTTGCTATGCGAATATCATATTTAACCATTTCACCTGTTGTGTGAGGGGGAAACCGGGCATTCAACTGCCCCCGTAGCTCAGTGGATAGAGCAATGGATTCCTAATCCATGTGCCGCAAGTTCGATTCTTGCCGGGGGCACCTGCTTTCTTGTGAAACGTTATTTAAAATAAAGGAGCACCGTTTAAAATGGACAGAGTGATCAAAGTGGGCATTGTTGTCGCTATTGTCGGTATCGTCGCTTATTTCGGCTATAGCCTGTTCAGCAACTGGCACAAGGAGAGCCTTGAAACCGCCAAGCGACAGGAGCGGGTCGAGTGGGAAAAGAGAACCAAAGAACTGATGGAAAAAGTCACCGGGCTTGAAGAAGAACTGACCTCCGTGAAGGGGGAAGACATCCCGGAACGGAAGCTCAAAGAGGTTTTTGGACCTGACGCTGCGATTGTCAAGGAAGAAGAACCGATTGGTTTCGAAGAAATCGAACAGCAGCTTATCGCATTTTTCACCTACCTCGATGAACAGGACTATGTCCAGGCCTATCAGTTAAAAGGCGGGACCTATCAGCAGTTTCTGTCGGGTCTCAAAAAAATGTCGGCCAGTCCACCCAGGATCACTGATGAGACAGCCTCGCTCTACAACCTGTACCGCAATATGGCCCATTTTTTTCGTGTTCTGGGGAAAAAACGGGTGAACCTCACCCGGGATGTACTGCAGAATGAAGGCGAAATCCTGGAATCGGCCATGCAGACCCTTTACCTCTGGGCCACCGATGAAACCGCTGACAGGGAAAAAACCAACCAACCGACCCTGAAGACGCTCTACACCTATTCCGCGTTTTTTTTAAATACGCTGGCCGGTAAAAGTTATCTGCTACGAAGAAATTCGAAAATCAGACTGTTGACGACCTACTATTCGGTCCTCATACTCGATCAAGCAAATGACCAAGAGTTGAATCCGGCCGGCATTGATATTCGGCCCCACATTGAACATTTGCGCTCTGACCTCCAGAGCCAACTCGGTTTCATCAATCAGAAAAAATATTTAACGCAATTACAACAACTGGCAGACAAATACGGCATGTCACAATGATTCAAGGCTTTTTAGCCGCTTTTCCATCCCTGTTTTTTCCCGATCCCAACCGATAAAGGGAGGATACATCCCTGATGGAAGAAAAACCAAATGCAATGGTCCTGGCGTCTTTTGCAGCCGACTCGCTGGCCCTGGGCGTGCACTGGATTTACAACACCCATGTGATTGATAAAAAGTTCGGTCGGGTTGAGAATTTTATAAAACCCGAGCGTCCAACTTATCATCCCACCAAAGACCGCGGAGAATTTACCCATTACGGGGACCAGGCCCTGACATTGCTGGAATCCGTCGCTGAATGCAAAGGCTTTAACCTGACCGATTTTTCGGAACGCTGGCAAAGACTGTTTGAAAATTATGATGGATATGTTGACCGTGCAACCAAAGAAACCCTTGAAAACCTGGACTCCGGAAAATCGCCGGAGCAATCGGGATCCGGTTCAGACGATCTGGCCGGGGCCTCCCGCATCGCATCACTCGTTTATGTTTATCGAAATGACCTTCAACAATTGATCGCCAGTGCTAAAGCGCAAACAGCTTTTACCCACAATAATGCCCTGGTCACTGTCAGCGCGGCTTTTTTCGCAGACATTGCTTATCAAATTTTGACGGGTGCCACGCCGTTAGCAGCCATTGAAAAAACCAAAAAGGATGAGTTTTACCACCAGCCCTTTAAAGAATGGATCCAAATGGGATTGGAAAGCGCTGAGCGGGATAGTCGCCAGGCCATTTCGGACTTCGGTCAAATGTGTGAAATTCCGGCTGCCTTCCCCGCTGTCATCCACCTGATCGCCAAATATGAGAACAATTTAAAAGCCGCATGCGTCGAAAACGTTATGGCGGGCGGTGATTCCGCCGGAAGGGGTTTGCTGGCGGGTCTGATACTGGGTGCCCATCTGGGAATGCCTGCGATTCCCGCCGAATGGCTTAATGATATGAAGGCATACCCGCAAATTGTAGAGATGCTCGGCAAAATCGATAAACGTCAGGGTTTTTAAAGTGGTTTCAGGTGTCAGCAAACAGATGACGGAGGTCAGTGGGCAGAAAACAGAGAACCGCAGAATATCGAATCTTGAATGTTGAATAACGAAGGAGAAGAACACTTCATCATTCGATATTCCTTGTTCGATATTCGATATTCAAGCAAGCGGAAGTGAAACTCAATTCTAGCTAAATTTGCAAGCCGATTAATAATAGCGTAAAATAAGCAGGAGAAGCGGAGCATTTATGCAAATCATTGCGGCCGATATTGAAGATGTCCGAATTATTGAACCTCAGGTATTCAAGGATGACCGTGGATACTTTCTGGAAATCTATCATCTCAACCGTTTTACATCAGCAGGCCTGCCGGACCGCTTTGTTCAGGATAATCTGTCTTTTTCGGTTCAAAACACCCTGAGAGGACTTCATTTTCAGGTGACTCGTCCTCAGGCAAAACTGGTCCAGGTCATTTCCGGAGAAATATTTGATGTGGCGGTAGACATTCGACCCACATCCCACACCTTCGGCCGCTGGGTGAGCGTTGTTCTAACGGAGCACAATAAACGGCAGATATTTATCCCCGAAGGATTCGCCCACGGTTTTTACGTAATTAGTGATGGCGCCTATGTCGCCTATAAATGTTCCGATTTTTATAATGCGGATGATGAAGGCGGCATACTGTGGTCGGATCCCGCCATCGGAATTGAATGGCCTGCAACCCATCCCCTTGTTTCCGCTAAAGATGGCCGATTACCGGTTATCGGCGACATACCCCCTGAAAAACTTTACAACCCGGTAAAGGCGCAATGAAAGTATTGATCACAGGCGCTGACGGACAGCTTGGCCGGGAATTGGTCCGTCTGGGTCGGCGTCTCGATTTTGAAGTTTACGGTCTTAACCGTCAACAGCTGGATATCACCAATGAAAACCAAATACTGCAGGTTTTTGAACGCATATCTCCATCGGTGGTGATAAACTCCGCTGCCTATACCCACGTCGACCGGGCAGAAAATGAAACTGATCTGGCGTATGCGGCCAACAAAGACGGACCGGCTTATCTTGCCCGTCATTGTGCCCATAACCACCTGAAGCTCATTCACATTTCCACCGACTATGTTTTTGATGGGTCCAAGGGCCGTCCCTATCAGGAAAGCGACCCGGTCGCTCCTCTGGGGGTTTACGGTCGGAGCAAAGCAGCGGGTGAAACGGTCATCCGGACCATATTGGCAGACCACATCATTGTACGCACATCCTGGCTGTATGGTGTCTACGGCAATAATTTCGTTAAAACCATACTCAAGCTGGCTGCTGAGAAAACAGCTCTGCAGGTGGTGGCCGATCAATTCGGTTCGCCGACAAGCGCAGCAGACCTTGCAAAAGCAATACTGACCATCACCGGCAAAATCAGCGCCAATAAAAAATTTGATTGGGGAACCTATCATTATTGCAGCAAAGGATTCACCACCTGGCATGGCCTGGCAGAAAAAATCATCGATCTGGCAGCACCTCATGCCGCTCTCCAGGCCCGGCAGGTGGAAGCCATTACAACAGCTGAATGGCCGACTCCGGCAAAACGACCGCTCTACTCCGTTCTGGATTGTAGCCGCATAAAAAGCCAATTGGGAATCGAGCCCGGACCATGGCAGCAAAGCCTGAAGCATACCATTGACCGCATCTTCCTCGAAAGTTAAAAACTGTTATTTGTTATTCGTTATTGGTTATTTGAGTGAATATCTGATTGAATTCGATGTTCTTGAAAAAGATGCTTTAAACCTGCAATGATCGCTCGGTTTATACCAATAACGGATAACCAAATGAAGTTTGACGCATTTTGCAAATCAAATTAAAATATTGATATATTAAATAGTTACAATCAGTCTAACGAGAAAAACGTTGACTGTTTTCGGATTTCAATCTAACATAAAAGTAATCGGAAGTGCCTATTTTTGTTTTACTTTCTTCGATGAACGCATTTCATGGAATCGATACCGCATACAAATAGTCCCGTTCTTGTCGTAGATGATGATGAGGGCCTGCTGTTAAGCATTAAAGCAACGCTGGTCAGTTCGGGTTTGCCGGAGCCGGCCTTGGTATCCGATAGCCGACGGGTAATTGATTTGATTCGTGAATGTGACTTTCAATTGATTTTACTGGATTTAATGATGCCGCATTTAACCGGCATGGAGATCCTGAGAAGGATTAAGAAAGAATCTCTGGATGTCGAATGTGTCATTGTTAGCGCCATAGATGATGTCGCATCTGCCGTCCAGGCGATCAGTCTGGGCGCATCCGATTATCTGGTCAAACCGCTCAACAGTGATAAACTGGTCGCTTTGGTGAATCGAACCCTCGAAAAATATAGTGTGCAGCATGAGCTGGAGCAGTTCGGCACTAAAAAGGTATTTTCCAACCTTAAAAACCCGGAGGCATTTGCTGACATGGTAGCCGAAGATGAAGCCATGGCCCTCATATTTCATCAGGTGGAAGCGGTAGCCGGCACGGATTACAGTGTGGTCATCAGCGGTGAATCCGGAACCGGGAAAGAAATGCTGGCCCGTGTCATTCACAAGTTGAGTAATCGTTCTAATGCCCCGTTTTATGCCGTTAACATGGCATCTTTCAGCAAAACGATTTTTGAAGATGAATTTTTCGGCCATGCCAAGGGCGCTTACACGGATGCCGCCAGCGACAAAGTCGGATTTTTTGAAGCAGCCAACAGCGGTACTTTATTTTTGGACGAGATAACCGAATTGGATCCATCATTGCAGGGCAAACTGCTGCGGGTTATCGAAGAGCGTGAGCTTTATCGCTTGGGCAGCACCGAAATCCGTAACGTGGATGTTCGCCTCATCGCCGCCACCAACCGGGACATAAACGAGGAAATCCTGAAAGGCGCATTTCGCTCGGACCTGTATTACCGAATTAACATGTATAATATAAAGGTGCCGCCTCTTAGAGACCGGCAAAAA
>JASFPY010000134.1:0-6315 GCA_050115755.1 Desulfobacteraceae bacterium
AAGCACAATTTGTCAAGCTCAAAGATGCGTTATGGGATGGCGGAAGGCAACAGCGGGGCGTCATTTCACCGTTATGGATAAATCGGTGGCATCATAACCAAATTCGCGCAGCAGGCTTCTGGAGGTTTTAACAATCTCATCCGGGCCAAGTTTGGTTTCGACATAGATATCGGAGCCTTTTATTTTTTCCGGGATGCGCAGTTGATCCGAATAGCGGGAGAAATAGGTTTTATCCTCGCCTGAAATCCACAGAACTTTTTCAAAATCTTTCGAATGGATGGCTGCAAAATAGTCACAAAGACCGGTCAACAGATCTTCCCAGTAGCGGGCGGGATTGGCTTTACCGTTAAACGTGTATGCTTTGATTTCTTTGTCGATGTAACTTTCCGGTTTACTCAATGTTTTTTTGGGTCTTGGCGCAGAAACGTCGGAGGCGTTTAGCCTGGGCGCAGAAACGTCGGAAGCGTTTAGCCTGGACGCAGAAACGTCAGAAGCGTTTAGCCTGGACGCAGAAACGTCAGAAGCGTTGAGTGCGGATTTTTTCTCCAGGTTTGAAATTTCAATCACTTTAGGCGGGGGCGCCGAGCCGGTCGTCGGACGGTTGGTGACCAGCCATCTGTCTAAGTGTTTTTCTAAAAATCGTTCAACCAGCTTCGCTTCCACCCTGCACCCGCAAATTTTTTCAGTACTTTCTCTTAATAATTCCACAAATATCATATTGGGCTGGGAGATGATTTTGTTCCAGGCCTCAGGAATCACATTCGATGCTATTTTTTGATTTTTATTTTTGTTCAGGGTCTTGGCTGCCTTTAATGCCTGCCCCTTGACGACTTTGTTTTTGCTGAGCAAATCAATTATTTGGGGCACGAAAGCATCTTCTTTTTGTTTTAACAGATCGACTGAATAAAACCATTTTTCCTGTGAATTTCCGGCTGATCTTGGCAGATAAAACCACCACAGGACGCCGTTGGTCAAAATTGCAATGTCAACATTTTCGCCGGACGCAAGATTCAACAACGGCTTTTGATAATTATCCAGTTTTTCACCAACCCG
Organism: Desulfobacteraceae bacterium; assembly: GCA_050115755.1. Taxonomy (GTDB): domain Bacteria; phylum Desulfobacterota; class Desulfobacteria; order Desulfobacterales; family JAHEIW01; genus JAHEIW01. The sequence goes on from JASFPY010000134.1 coordinate 1,054, forward strand.
CTTGACATCAATAAATATTTTATTGGTGTTGTTGGCACGTAAGGCATAGGTGATACTGTGGGAGTTGACGGAATAATCCGGATAGACTTCATCAACGTTAAAGATATCCCAGCCTAAAAATGAAAACAGTCTCAGGACTAACGCCTGCTTGGTAGAGGCCTCGTCAAATTTGTCCAGCTTTTTATTCGATTTCAGTTCTTTAATAAAGGTCTCTATCTCTTTTTTCATGCTGTCCTCATCCGTAAAGATGTAAAATTTCTATTTTCTCTATTAAAAGCTGTATAATCCTATATCGGTCCGGAGCAGGCCGGACTTAAACGAAATTATAATATTATTGAAAACTTGGTCCTCACCGTCAGCTTAGAAATCATCGGCTTAGCCGGAATCGAATACCATGGTTTACCGGAATAATGGAATGTTGGAATGTTGCGTTCGGTTGAATGAGCTCCGTTTTTATCTTGATGGCACTGATCCGCAATTAAAATCAAGACATCACCCGCCTTAATACCCAATATTCCATTTTTCCAATATTCCATTATCCCGTGTTCTTAACTCTTGGATACCGATATTTTTGAGATACTTAACAGATTTACGGCATGACCTTTTAAAGACAACAATGGACGATGAACGGCCGGTTCCGAGCCGAAAAAAATTAAAGCGGCCCAGCGTAGCAGCCGATAATACTTAAGAAGTCGATATTTTATTAGCGCGTTAAAAACGCTGGAGACAGAAAGAAGACTGATGAAAATTAAATTGTTGGTATTGAGCGCCGTTATTTTTTTGCTTCTGGGGTGGAACACAAAAGATGGGATATTATTTTTTTTCTTTGCCGTTCATTTATTCACCCTGACCATTGGTCTTTTTTTAGTTCGATATGACCAAAAGCGCCATGCGAACCGGATCCTTGAAACCCTCTCTGTCTCCGATTCTTCAGAGTCATAACTTCGCTCGCCTCTATCGCAATAACTCCCCCTTCCGATAGCCAAAGCGTTTGGAAAAAATTGTCTCAACTGACAATTTTTTGACATTATTTTTGACAACATTTGTCACATTTTGCCTGTCTAAAATATCGACAATTTTTTAAGTATTTGAAAATATTAGGATTTAAAAAATCGGCACAATTGGCATGATAGTTGTATAGGTATGTAGTCGGATTGCCTGTGTCAACGACCACACGCAACGCGGGTGGCTTGGATTTTACCGCCATAGGCGGGAAAAGGCAGGGGCACGAAGTGCCCCAATCGTTGCGGGTGGAACCGGGTGCTTAGCACCCGGTTTGGAAAACCCAAATAATCCTAATGATCAACAATCGGTGACCGATATGAAGATTAAAGGGCAGGCGTAATCCAGGCCAGCAACAAAAACCTCAAATGATAGGTGTAAAAATGTTAGACAAAGCAGCAGATAATCACAATTTCGATTTCAACATTGGCCACCTTGTGAAAAGTCCTTGCAAAGCATGTCCGACAAGGAAGGATTTTCCGGGTTGTATGGATGACTGTGAGCTTTTGGATCAGATTCAGACGGTTTTATCTGATTCGGTTTCCAGTGCCAACAATTACTCCGCTGCGGAGACATTTGACGTACCCGCACAGGTTTTGGATCAGATTTAAGAAGTGGTATCAAAACCCCATCTAAGGCTTAATGGTCCGCCACACTTTGTAGCGGATTGCAGGCCTCCGGTAAATGCTCATCCGCCTCAGGCGGACTGCGCTTTCTCGACCTGTCCCGCCATAGCCCGACGCGCGTCGAAGGGCGACGGCGGATCGGCCTGACGCCTTGCTCTTGAACCTGATCTGAGGTTTTGCAACCACTTCTATTAACCGACCCCGGCCGTTGGGCCGGGGCCGGTTGCCAGCAAGTTCAACGATTTTAACAGAAACACCCTGTTTTTTATTTTTCTGACCGTCCGACAACCTCTCTGGCGTCTCTACATTAATGCGCCGCTAATTTCATTTCTGCAGCGTGCCACCCAAAACAAGTTAATGGCCATCAACGTACCTTATACCCATATATGAAAAGGTATCCTGTGCCGTGGTAATTTTAGATATGTCCGGATCAATCTGATGGTCTTCTCCCAAAACACTGCCGTGCCCGATAATCTCGGGCGAGATATCCTCATCCATGGGTTTTTCAAAGTCGATTTCTGCGCGCCAGATCAGTGAGGGTTGGCCGTTTTCGGCACTATATCCGGCAGTCCCCTTTTGCTTGGTGTAATAGGTATTATAGTCATAAGAATTGTTGGCTTCTATGAACACCGCAACCTGTTTGTCCCTTAAATGTCGGGGAACCTGCCAGCGGATGACCGCGGTTTCACCGGAAGGCGTGGCGCCGCTGATTGCATCAATACCCACGTTTTCATCAAGCGTTTCTTTTTCCCTGACGCCATACCAGACCGGCACGGATTCCGGTCGCGCCTCTGCCAGGATCCATTTGTTTTTTCCCGCTTTACCGGTGACATAAATCGTTTGAATGGCTCCGGAATTTTTTTCCATCAGCCAGATCGCAAAGGTGGGTTGGGATTTTGGCATAAAAAAAGATGGTTTTTGGTAAACATCATAATTGTAGGTGAATTTGAATTCTAAATACGGCTGCCGACTATCAACTTTGACCGCATCTTTTTGCACGGGTGCTGATGTGCATCCCAGAATGATCAGCAGCGTTAATCCAAAGCAGAACTTTGTCCGGTTCATCGCTCCTCCCATGAATGTATTTTTAGCTTTTAGGAATTCAAGTTTTGGGCCGAAAATCTGATATCCTATTCTAAAAAAATTTCTATTTCAATCTTGACTTTAGGATCTAGCTTTTTTATGGGTGCCGGGAAGTTTATGACATCATTTGATGCAAAGGATACAGGATGGAAAAACAAAATAAAGAAAGGCCGGCGCTTTTGATCATCGATATGGTAAAAGACAATTTTATTGAAAGCCGCAACCTGTCAATTACGCCATTTGCCCTGTCGATTATCCAACCCCTCAATAAATTGATTGATGTCTTCCGAGGCCAAAAGTGGCCGATTGTTTTTTCCACAGATGCATTTCATGCAGATGATTTTATTTTCAAAGGACGGATGCAGCCCCATTCGCTGTCCGGGACCGAAGGCGCAGAAGTTGTTGATGCGCTGGATATGCAGGACGATGACTTGTGGCAGCCGAAGCCTCGATTTTCGGCCTTTTTTAATACCGGTCTGGAAAACCGGTTGCGGGACAGGGGGGTGAGTCTCTGCGCTGTCGGCGGGCTTGCCACCCATATTTGTGTTCTGACCACGGTCCTGGATGCGATCTGTCATGATTTCAAAACAGTGCTGCTTGAGGATTGTTCGGCTGCATCTTCAAAACAGATTCACGAACAGACTCTGGACAATTATCGGCGCAATGCCCTCTATCCGCTCCTGCGAGTTGCCAAATCCACCGATCTGGTCTCTGAGCTTCTGGGAACATCTTAACACAAAAAGCTGGGATGCTGGGAAGCCAGAAAGCTAAAAACGTATTAAATTTTTAAGCCTCCAAGCCTCCCAGCTTGCCAGCTTCAAGCTATGAGCCATGAGCTATCAGCTATGAGCTAATATCAGCCCTTATTGAGGCGGTTTTCCCAGTCATACTCAGCTGACGTAACGATATGCTCCATACGCTGGATGCGCCGCTGCAGATTTTCGTATCTCCTTTTTAGCCGCTCCAAGGCGCCCTTCCTGGAATACATGTAGCTGTCATAAAATTCCTTTTCCGCGGAGTTGCGAACCGGAATGACCGGCTCAGGCTTCATCAGCAAAGCGGCCAGCAGGTACAACCCGATCGCGGGGAAGAACCCGGCAACAAATAGAAGAATCAGGGCGATCACCCGGGTCCAGAAGACTGAAAAATCGAAATGTTCCGCCAGCCCTTTGCACACCCCTAAAATAATGCCGCTGCGCGAGCGGTAGATTCCGTTGCGGGAAAGTCGGGTATACCTATTCATGACTCGGTTTCCTTTCTTTTGCGCTTTTCCATCCGTCTTTGTCCAGCAGGATGGTCTCCAAAGCTTCGACACGCTCTTCCATGCGCGAAAGTGCCGTATATATCTCCTGGATCATCTTGGCTTCCTCTGCTTGATCGCCTGCGGATTGGCCGCCACGAAAAAATTTAATGGCCAAAAGAATCGCTCCCGGGATAATGGCGAGCGCAAGCAGGATGCTTCCGAATACAATAGCTACGATCAATACTTCTTTCATGTTTGGCTTTACCTTGGCGTCATTTTTGTTTCTTTAGCGATCCATGCCGGATACGCATCAACCCGGGTAATGGTTATAGGATCATCCGGTTATTCCAATCAATAAAAATCTCATCGATCATCGCGAATACGCTGTTTTTTAATCGGAAGATCGCGTTTCATCCGGTTTCGATACCGGTGTTTTCAGGGCCTGCAATTCCTTTTCGATTTCTTCATCCACGCCCAGCGTTTCGAATTCAGCTTCCAGAACGGTCTTTTTGCCAAAATTCACCAGGTCAGCTTCGGCTTCCATGCGTTCGATGCGGTTCTCAAGCTCATCAAATTTAACCATGGCCTCGGAACTGTCCACCCGTCGAATATCTTCCTGGGCCTGTCTTTTCTGATTGGCATGAATATGCCGCTGGACAAGCAAGCGCTGTTTGTCGCGGGCGGATTTCAGTTTATCTTCCAGCTGGCGAATATCATCTTGATATTGTTCGATCAGAAGATGGTGTTCGTTGAGTTCGTTTTCGAGGCCCTCCACGCGGTGAGCATAGCGGCGCTTTTCAACAAGGGCTTCCCGGGCCAGATTATCCCTGCCATTTTTAACCGCTAACTGGGCTTTTTCCTCCCAATACCGGATCCGTTCGTGCAACGTGTCCAGCTGGCGTTGAACTTTTTTGCCGCTGGCCATCGCGCCGGCGCAGGCGGCCTTGATTTCAACAAGCGTATCCTCCATTTCTCTGATCATCAATTTGATCAATTTTTCCGGATCTTCCGCTTTATCAAGGATCGAATTGATATTTGAGCTTATAATGTCGCGAAAGCGTGTAAAAATACCCATGGTGACCTCCCTGTCTGTAAAATACTTTCCGAATTGCCCGTAAATCGCTCAATTCGGTGTTATTTCTTATCTGCGATTCGTTATTATAAAATTGGCGATCGCTTCGCTTAAACAATTAACCAATAACAAATAACGATTAACGATATATTTAGCATTAAGTGTGCCATCGGCAAAATTCATTATAAGATACTGATATTATGCAAAATTATAATAAAAATAACTGCTTGACATAT
>JASFPY010000135.1:0-6311 GCA_050115755.1 Desulfobacteraceae bacterium
CTGCACCCGCTGGAAGTCATCGAGGCGGCCCTGCGAACCTGGGAAAAGCAAAAGCGTACCATCAAGATTCAACAGATTGAAGGTTTTGTGCGTCAAATATTGGGCTGGCGGGAATATATGCGCGGCATCTACTGGACCCTGATGCCGCAGCTGGGGCGCATGAATTTTTTCAACCACCGGGCCGCACTGCCTGATTATTACTGGACGGCCGAAACAAAGATGTATTGTCTGAAAGCTGCAATCGGCCAATCGCTTGAACACGCTTACGCCCATCATATCCAGCGCCTGATGGTTACCGGAAATTTTGCCCTGCTGGCTGGCGTGCATCCCGATCAAGTCGACGAATGGTACCTGGGCGTTTACATCGATGCCATCCAGTGGGTTGAACTGCCGAATACCCGGGCGATGAGCCAATGGGCGGACGGAGGCCTGGTCGCCACCAAACCCTATGTATCCTCAGCCAACTATATCAACAAAATGAGCGATTATTGCACGCCGTGCACTTACCATCGCCAGAAAGCATACGGAGAATCTGCCTGTCCGTTCAACTGTTTGTTCTGGGATTTTTTTAAGCGGCATCAACCGAAACTGCAAAACAACCCACGCGTCGGCATGATGTATCGGACCTGGAACCGCAAAAGCCAAAAAGAGCAGAAACACATTTTAAAGCAGGCCGAGTTGTACAGGAAAGAATTAAACAGGCTATAGATCCTGCAGAACTGAAAAATAATGATTCGAATACAGCATGAGGAGTTGCTGATGCTTAAAGAAAAAGACGGGATCAGAAGTGATGCGGAAACGAAAACCGGAGACGGACCTCTGCTTGAAAGCGAGCGCTTTAAAAGCCAGGTTGAATTCATCCTTGAGGTTGATAAACTCAAAAATATATTGCGCCGCACGACACTGCTGAATCGTTCCCGCCAGGAAAATTCAGCCGAACACTCCTGGCATATTGCGTTAATCATCCTGGTTTTATCCGAGTATGCCGAAGAAGACCATCTGGATCTTTTGCGGGTAATTAAGCTGCTTTTGGTACATGATCTGGTCGAAATCGATGCCGACGACACTTACTGCTATGATAAAATTGGCGGTCAGGATCAGAAAGCACGCGAAACGAAAGCAGCAGATCGGATTTTTAGTATTCTGCCCGCGGATCAGGCCGTTTCATTTCGATCCCTGTGGGATGAATTCGAAGCGCGAGATACGCCTGAGTCCCGCTTTGCCAATGCCCTGGATCGACTGCAGCCGTTTTTACACAATTATTTTACTTACGGACACACCTGGCGGAAGCATGGCATCCGTAAAAAGCAGGTTGTTGAGCAAATGCGGCCGGTTGATGACGGCTCCCACCGCCTGTGGGGTTATATCTCCAGCCTCATCGATGATGCGGTTGACAAGGGTTATCTGAAAAAATAATTAACCTCTGTAAATCCATTTAACTGCCATGAAACCAGAAAAATCTGGATCGGTGATAGCGGCCAAAGGATTAACCCGCATATATAAATTGGGTGACAGCGAGGTCATCGGAATTAACCGGGTTGATCTTGAAATCGCAGGGGGGGAACTGGTGGTGCTCAAGGGAAACAGCGGTTCCGGTAAAAGTACCTTGCTTTCATTGCTGGCAGGCTTGGATCGCCCCACCCGGGGAGAACTGATGGTCGCCCGTTACGACTTGAACAAATCATCGGAGAGCCAGTTGACTGAATTTCGCCGGCAGGTAGTCGGCATGATTTTTCAGTCTTTTAATTTGCTGCCCACCCTGAATGTCCTTGAAAATATATGTCTGCCCGCACTGCTGGCCGGCAAATCGATTGCTGAAAGCCGGTCCAAAGCCACGGCACTTCTCGAATGGTTAGGGCTTGAAGGGCGTTTACATCACTTTCCGGCACAGCTGTCCGGCGGGGAGATGCAACGCACCGCAATCGCCAGAGCCCTCATCAATGATCCGGCAATCATTCTAGCCGATGAACCTACCGGAAACCTCGATAGCAGCAACGGACAAATCGTTATCGACCTGCTGGCCGAGCTGAATCGAAAATGGAATCGCACCGTTTTGATTGCTACCCACAGCACTTTGGCTGATGAAAAGGCTTCGGTCAAGATCGGTCTAAAAGATGGTATGATTACGGACCACCCATGAGCAATTTCCTTTTCTTCCTGCGCCTCTTTATCTGGTTCAGCTTGCGGGATATGCGCAAACATATGGGACGGGTTGCAACCGTGCTTTTAGGGATTGCGCTGGGTGCGGCCGTTTTTACCAGCATGCGCCTTTCGGTTAATGCCTCCCTGGATTCTTTCACCAAAAGCATGGATCTTATTGCCGGCCAGGCCGATTATGTGCTTACCCGGCCCGGTGGGCATGTGCCGGAAAATCTGGTCACGCATCTGTGGATTCATCCGGCCATTCAGAATGTATCCCCGGTTTTGACCACCTATACGCGTATTGCCCAAAACGGCTCTGAACCTTTTCTGCTCATCGGGTTTGATCCCATCCTGGACCGTCCCCTGCGCAGCTGGCGGATTGCTCCGACAATGGAACAGGAAGCCGTTGTATGGTTTGACCTGTTAAAGGAACCCGCCACGATAATTTTGGGTGAACCGCTGATGCGTCTGCTCGATCGGCAACCGGGGGATCGGTTACGACTTGAGCATGTCCGCCAGAGATTGAACTTTAAAATCATCGGTATGCTGGAACAAGAAGGTCTGGCACTGGCCGAAGGGGGCAGAATCGCTCTGACCGATATTGCTACGTTTCAGGAATTCACCGGCCTGTTTGGCAAGGTTGATCGAATCGATCTGAGACTGAAACCCTTTGCCACCGCAAAAGATCTGGCTGATATCCGCCAATTGTTACCCGAAAGCATTATGCTGAATCCGCCGTCAACCACCCGCATAAGCGGTCAGACGATGATCAAAGCCTACCAGCTCAATCTTTCCGTTCTGAGTTTTGCCTCATTATTTGTGGGCATGTTTTTAGTTTACAGCCTGGTGGCCCTCAATGCGGCTGCACGGCGCCATGAATTGGCGATTTTAAGGTCTACAGGGGCTTCGGCTTACCACGTTTTTTTTATCTTTTTGGCCGAAGGCGCTTTTTTGGGGATCATCGGTTGGCTGGTGGCCATTCCGCTTAGCAATTTCTTAATTAAATATCTGCTGCACGGCGTCAGCCAAACCATCTCCACCCTTTTTGTGCGCGTACAGGTGGATACGCTATCGCTCAGTTTTTCTGAAATTATTTTCAGTTTTGCGCTTACCGTTGGTATTTCCATTTTGGCAGCCTATCAACCCGCCCGGGAGGCGATGCAGGTTCCGCCCAAAGAAGCGCTGGAGATTTCCCAACTGGGCATGCGGCCCCGAAAACCGCCCCGACAGCTTGCCCTCGGGGGGCTTATCTGTATCCTGCTGGTGTTGCCTTTATCCCGGCTTCCAGCCGTTCTGGAAATGCCGATGCCCGGATATCTCGCTATTTTGCTGCTATTTGTCGGTTTTTCACTGCTGGCGCCCTGGGCCCTTCAGAGAATCAGCCACAGCCTTTCAGCCGTGCTTCTGCGGCGGGCCGGCTTGCCGGCTTACCTCGCGAGCCGCTATGTTCACGGCAGTGGGACACGCACGGCCGTCTCGGTCGGCGCCCTGATTACCGCTGTGGCTTTATTTGCGGCACTGGTGATTATGATTTACAGCTTTCGCCAGACAGTGGAATACTGGACTTACCAGACCATCAAAGGGGATTTATTTTTAACCTCCAAAATGGGAGAAATAAATCGCTTCCGTTACCCCATTCCACAGGAGGTTATTGACAGTCTGCAGGATTATAAATCCGAAGTGGACATTTTGCCGAATCGGCGGTTTTTTTTAAACTATGGAAAATTCCCTTATGAGTTCGAGTTGCTGGACATGCAGGAATTTATGCAATACGCATCCTTTTTTTGGCTGAAGGGCAACCCGGAGAGAATCCGTCCCATGCTCAAGCGCGGTGAGGGTGTTATTGTTTCCGAGGTGTTTTCCAATCGCACCGGATTAACCGTGGGCGATATGTTCAAGGCCCAAATCGAAAAGTCTCATGTTGAACTGCCGATTTTAGGAATTGTTCGTGATTATCGAACGCAGGGCGGGGTGGTTTTTTTCTCCATGCCGCATTTTAACACGAGGTATCATCAAACTTACTGGGGCGGTCTGCGGTTTTTTTTCAAAGACCGCTCCCGGGATTTGGATACGGCGGTCGCAAAACTCCGCAACGAAATTATCGACCGCATGGGCGATAAAGTCGATACGTATAGCGGCAAAGCGCTGCGCAGCGCTGTTTTGCGAATTTTTGACGAAACGTTTGCGGTGACAACAGTTTTACTTCTGATTGCCCTAATGATTGCGGCCCTGGGGATTGCCACCACCCTGACGGTTCTGGTGCTGGAACGGTCCCGGCAGCTAAACACCCTGTTTGCGGTGGGTGCGAGTTTTCGGCAGATTCGGTCCATGATATTCTGGGAGGCCGGTTTTATGGTCCTCATCGGTGAATTGGCGGGGGTTTTCTGTGGCTTTATTCTATCGTATCTGCTTGTCTATGTGATCAATCGCCAATCGTTCGGCTGGACCTTCTTATACGGTGTCGACTGGGGATCATTGGGCATGTCGATTCCACTGATTATTATAACGGCCCTTGCCGCAGCGTTGCCGGCCGTAAAGATGGTTTTCCGCCGGCCGCCGGCAACGCTTCTGCGTGAAAGATGATTCTTTTCATCGCATATCTCTGCGATCTCACCGCGTTGAGCATAGCGGGCGGTGAAAACATTAAAATTAGATCATAATCGTAAAAATGAAACATAGGTCTAAAATAGTCGCTGTTGTGCTTCTGTGTCTGTTTTCGATGATCACCGCTGCCGGATATCATGCGATTGCCGAGGACAAATCCGGTTTTTTATCAGTGACCGGGCCCTGTAACCTGGTTTTCCCAAAAGATCACGGGTCCCACCCGGGTTATCGTACCGAGTGGTGGTACTATACGGGCAATCTTAAAGCTGAAACCGGTAATCGATATGGTTTCCAGCTGACGTTTTTCCGAAGTCAGATAAGTGCCCCGGGTGATGAGAGGCGCTGGCCACAACCTCACGCTGTATGGCGTACCCGCCAAATTTATCTCGGGCATTCAGCCGTTACAGACATTTTAAAAAATAGACATCTGCAATCAGAATTGATGGCCAGGGGAACTTTAGGAATGGCAGGGGTATCTCAAAAAACGACGGACACCCAGGTTTTCATCAAAAACTGGTCGGCTAACATAGGCGCGAATCGGCATTTGCTCAAAGCGGTAACCGATGCGTTTTCCTACGAGCTGAGGCTGAAGCCGGCGAAACCGCCTGTTTTACACGGGCAGGCGGGTTACAGCCGCAAAGGTTCTGCCCCTGAGCGGGCCAGCTGCTATTATTCGTTTTCTCGACTGAAAACAGATGGCGCTTTAACGATTGGCGGTAAAAAGACGGCGGTTGACGGTTTAAGCTGGATGGATCATGAATTCAGTACGGCATCCCTGGAGCCGGGAATCATCGGCTGGGATTGGTTCAGCCTGCAGCTTTCTGATCAGACCGAGATTATGCTTTATCTGTTGCGAAAAGAGCAGGGGCGCTTTAGCCCGGTATCCAGCGGGACCTTTATTGACGGTTCCGGCAGACCACACCATCTGGCAAAAGACGATTTCAAAGTGGACGTCTTGGACACCTGGCAAAGTCCCCGTTCCCGGGCAGTGTATCCGGTACACTGGCGACTCACCGTTTTTCCATTGGCGATTGAATTAACTGCAAAGGCCAACATATTGGATCAGGAAATGCAGACGCAGGCAACCACCGGCGTGACGTACTGGGAGGGCAGTATTTCAATAAAGGGGTCGGTCGGAAAATATCCGGTCAAAGGGTGGGGTTACGCAGAGCTTACCGGCTATGCGCAATCTTTCAATGTCCCGATGTAATAGCGCAGAAATAAAATTATGAAAATTGCAGGAATTTTGATATATAGATATATATAAATGTTGATAGCATCTTAAAAAGCCGGTGTTTGGTGTATTGTGTTTAGTGTTTAGTATTTGGTGTTTGGGGCTCTAACAAATTGATATAATGTCAAATATGCCATACTAAACACAAAACACGAAAAACTAAATACAACCTACTGAATACTAAAACGGATTTTTCTAAATGGGCAACAAGCGTTTTCCCGGCATTTTGATTTTGGTTCTGCTCATGCTGGCAGCCTGCGCATCCGACCCGCAGCTGCAGGATCAAAACGCGTTGCTGGATAAGGAACTAAAACATGTCCGGGTTGAACTT
>JASFPY010000136.1:0-6263 GCA_050115755.1 Desulfobacteraceae bacterium
ACGAGCACCTCCTCCCAAAGAAAAACAGGGAGGATGGTTTTGATTACCATCGGTGCCGTCCTGGGCGTCCTGGTGCTCTATCTGATTTCTAATCACCAAAAAACGACGACGACTGGGCCTCAGCCAATAGCCGCCGAAAAAGAAAAATCGGCGCAAGACATTGATAACGCTTCTCCGCCGGTTGCAGTGGACCATCTCAAAAAAAAACCTAAATTAGATTCAGCAGAAAAGAGCAGCACTGAAAAACAAAAACGGCCTGACTATGATGGCCTGCTAACTCAAGAAGCGTTGAGCAGATACAACCGGGATCCGGTCCGGGTCAAAAGTATCCAAAATGGTTTGATCACAGTCGGCTATAACCCGGGGCCGATCGACGGCGTCATCGGCCCGCAGACCACCGAGGCGCTGAAACAATTTGCCAGGGACCGCGGCCATCTCATAGCGGGCAGTGATTTTTTCGCTTCAGATTTAGCGGACGGCTTACTGGTATTTGGCGAAGTCTCCGCAAAGCATCCGGATTGGGATCGAATTATCAGCAGCGAAGATTTTACGCGCTGGATAGACAATCACGCGGTTATTTCTGCAAGCCAGATTAAAAAATTAAAAAAATCCGCAACTGCCCGGCAGATTATCGAAATGCTCGATTTGTATAAATCCCACAAAAAAACGCCATGAGCGCCGTCGGTTCTGCCCTGCTTAGAAGTAGTTTTAAAACCCCATCTAAGGCCCAATGGCTGCGTTGCAAGCCTTCGATAAATGCTCACATACAAATTAGCTAATAGTTTATAGCTGATAGCTGATAGTCTAAAGGATTTAAATCCTCTTTTCTATGAGCTATGAGCTCTAGGCTATGAGCTTTAGATTGCCTTGCCCTTGAACCTGATCTGAGGTTTTGAAACCACTTCTAAAGACCCGCTGCTTTTTGTTGACTTTTTTCCTTTCCTTTTTTATAAAAATGTCTATCAGGTCTGATGCGGATTTCCTTCATTTGGACCGCAATCTCACAGCGAACTTAGAGTCGCTTGGACAGCCCATCAACTGCTGAAGCCATTTCTTCCCATTTGAAAGCCTTTCTAAAAACAGGCCTGAAGCAAAGATTAATTGAGGTCCTCTAGATTTTGCACAAATCGGAGGCTTCCATGGGCAAGGAGATGCTCCTTAATATTTAAAAAGGAGGGTATTATGGCTGTAAAAATTTTAGTTAAACGCAAATTTAAAGACGGCAATATGCAGGCAGCCTCAAGATTTCTGATCAACATCCGCACCGGGGCAATGAAACATCCGGGCTATATTGCGTCGGAAACTCTGCGCAGCCTTGATGACAGTGATCAAGTCGTGGTGGTGTCGATGTGGCATAACATTGAAGCCTGGGAAGCCTGGAAAAATAGTGAGGCCCGAAAAGCCTGCGTAGACGAATTTAAAGATTACTTCGTGGGAGAAATAGAATACGAACACTATGCATTGGCCCTGTCGCTGGAATAGTCAGGGTTCGTTTTCTCTTTGCGATTGTTTTGAGATGTCGGCAAGGCCGTAAATTTGAGTTCGCGTCTTTCCGGGGTTTTAAAGCGCATTACTGAAAACAATGTCGGCGCTTTAAAGCGAAAGGGCGCACCGTTTTTCTCTGAGACCGGGTGGGATAGACAAGGTTCAAATTACGCTGCGGCAATCTTATATACCTTATCTCCTTCTCTGGCCTTCTCAGATACCTTTATGCCCACGCTGTCACCTTTCTTGGCCTCGGTTACGGATTTGTGCTCGATCTGCATGGAGTGTACAGTGGACTCAAAATCTGTGGTGTGCCCCAAAAAATGAAGCCGATCGCCCACGGACACGATTCCGTCCGTTATCTCAACGGCAACGACTGATATTTTGCTGAAGTAGTTGGAAACAAAACCGACTTTTTTCTCTTCCATAGCGATCCCCCCGCTTTTTAATATCTGGAGATTACTTTAAATTAATTCTCCCTTATTTCTTTTACGACATACATTTTTTCTTTCCAATCGGAAGCTTTTTAAAGATCGATCCTATCAGGAAGCCGGTATTTCGCGTGGGTGCACAGAGAAAATTAGTCGTCTTTTAAAACCACTTCTATTCAACAGCTCAGGACAAAGAGAATGCAGGTAATTAGAGGTTCTGAACAGGCGATGGGTTCCCGGTGACGTTCGAGATCTGCTGGCTTGAAAGATTCAATACCAAAAAATTTCTAAAAATGTCAAGCAGTTTGGAAGCGTGTCAAAAGATGGGGCGCAGATTATCTTGACTTGATACCAAATTAACTGCTTTAATCATAGCGATGATTCGGCAATGCAATCAAGGGGATTTTGACACAATCTATTCCATCATTAATGAGGCTGCAACGGCTTACAAAGGGGCAATACCCGAAGATCGCTGGAAAATGCCTTATATGGCTAAAAATCAACTGAAGCACGAAATCGATGCCGGCGTGGTGTTTTGGGGATTTGAAGAAGGCAGCCGGCTGATAGGCATCATGGGGATCCAGCATGTTCAGGACGCCACCCTTATCAGGCATGCCTATGTCCGTCCGAATAGACAGCGGCAGGGAATCGGCAGGAAATTGCTATCGGAACTTTGTAAAAAGTCCGATCGCCCGATTCTGATCGGCACCTGGGCGGATGCGACATGGGCGATTTGTTTTTATGAAAAAAACGGCTTCCAGCGGGTTGGCGAACACGAAAAGAACCGGTTGCTTGAGAAGTACTGGTCGATTCCGGCGCGGCAGGTCGTTACTTCGGTTGTTCTTGCTGACCGCAAATGGTTCGATCTTGCAAGCCGCTTTTAAAATCCATTTAAAAAGTGCGGATCAGGGTTTTGGCTTGGCCGGTTTCGCCCGTTGAGCCCGTTGCGCCGGTTAAAATCAGAAGCCTTTCTAATTTTTATTTTTCGGGCAAACGGGTCACGGGCAACGGGCTCAACCCGGGCCTGGTGAGCATTTTGAGACGAGCTGCAATCCGCCACAAATATTGGCAGCGCATGGGCATTTAGGCGCATTTTTGAGATGGTTCGAATAATTAGTTGGAAAGTCGTGCGATGACAGGATCATTTTTAGACTTTAATGATATCCTTCAGGCCCGCAAACACCTGCAGGGAATTATTCGGCAAACTCCATTTGAAAAATCCGACGTTCTCAGTGGTCGGACAGATATGGCCGTCTATCTGAAGGCGGAGTGCCTGCAACGCACGGGTTCTTTTAAACTGAGGGGTGCGTATAACAAAATTGCCTCTCTCGGCTCTCAAGAAAAAAAAAGGGGGATTGTCACCAGCTCGGCCGGAAACCATGCCCAGGGAGTTGGTTTTGCGGCGACATGCTTCAACATCCCCGGCCGCATTTATGTGCCGGAAATCATACCGCGCAACAAGCTGGAGGCGATTCAAAGATACCGGGTGGAAGTGGTTATCAGGGGCAAGCTTTACGACGAGGCTCACGCCGCCGCCCTGGCAGATACAAAAGAATCCGGCCGGGTATATATTCCGTCCTATGACGATACGCTGATTATGGCCGGCCACGGCACCGTGGGGCTCGAAATGCTGGAAGAGATTCCAGACCTTGATGCGTTGATTGTCCCGGTCGGTGGCGGCGGTTTGATCGCCGGCGTCGCCACCGCAGCAAAAAAGATCAATCCGGCCATCCAGATTATTGGCTGCCAGTCGACTGCATCCTGCGCCATGGCGCGTTCACTCGAGGAAAACAGCATTTACACCACCTATCCATCAAAAGAGACCATCGCCGAGGGGCTCGAGGGCGGCATCAGTAAAATCACGTTTGAACTGGGCCAACGCCTGATAGATCGCATGGTGCTGGTCGAGGAAGATGAAATTCGTTTTGCCATCCGGTTTTTGCTGGAGCATCACCGGCTCGTTGTGGAAGGATCTGGAGCGGTGGGGGTTGCGGCACTTTTACACAATCGCTGGGCGGATGCGGGACGCAAATTGGGTGTTGTTTTAAGCGGCGGCAATCTGGATTACCAATTGCTAAAAGAAATTGTCACCGGATCTGCTTGATCTGCTGATAATTTTGAGCTATCAGCTTCGATCGGTGGGTTCCCATGCTGAGTAGGCGTTTGTGTATTCAGCAATTTTTTTAGATCGTATTATATTATGGCTTCAACCGGTCCAGACCGCGAATTCAGCGACAAAAAGAATTCATCAAACAAATCAACTGAGATGAGGAGAACATACATGGCGGACAAAAAAGCAGACCTGGCAGGACCCGGGATCGGCAACTATGACGACTTAAAGCGAGAACTGCCCGAGGACTATGACCCCTTGCTGTCCCCGAAAGAAACGATGCAGGCCCTTTTTGCCATTAAAAACAACATCGAGGAAAACCTATGCAAGGAACTCAATCTGCAAATGGTGCAGGTCCCGTTGATCGTTGATAAAGACAGTGGCGTCAATGATTACCTGGACCGCGACGGCTCGCGCACCCCGGTGGAGTTCCCATGCGGATTGGGGCTCAACAAACCCATCGCCGCCCAGGTGGTTCAGGCGGCCACGAAGTGGAAACGCATGGCGCTGAGGCAGTTTGACTGCAAGATTGGTGAAGGCATCTGCACCGATATGAAGGCCGTGCGTAAAGATTACTTTTTGGACCATGATCACAGCGCCTATGTGGACCAGTGGGATTGGGAGCGTGTGATCACCGAAAAAGACCGCAACCTGGAATTTCTCAAGGACATTGTCACAAAAATATGGAAGGTCATCCGCGAAGCCGGCCGGGTGACCCAGGAAATGTTCCCGCAGCTCAAAACTTCCAGATACCCCGACTTTCCAGAAGAGCTGACATTTCTGCATGCCGAAGAAATGCTGGATATGTATCCGGATCTGCCGCGTAAACAACGGGAGACCCGAACCCTTATCGAACACGCTCCGGCGCTTTTTATCATCGGCATCGGCTGGCCGCTGAAAGACGGCTACCCGCACGAGATGCGCGCTGCCGATTACGATGACTGGATAACCGAGTCCATTGCCAAAAACGGCGAAAAGTACCACGGGCTAAATGGTGATATCCTGGTTTGGAACCCGGTAACAAAACGGCGCCACGAGCTGACCTCGATGGGTATCCGGGTCACCAAGGAGACTCTCAAGCTCCAACTCAAGATGTCGGACCAGGAGGATTTTCTCAGCCTTCCATATCATCAGGCCCTTATCCATGATGAGATCCCATTAAGCATCGGGGGCGGTATCGGACAATCCAGAACCTACATGTACCTGCTGCGCAAAGCCCATCTGGGCGAGGTCAGTGTTACCGTGTGGCCTAAAATCCTCAAAGACATATGCGCGCAGAAAAACATTAACGTCTTGGAATAAGCCCGACGCCTCTCCATTAAAAATCCCGCTCCGCGGGGACAAAAGCCGCCAACAGGCGGAAAAGGGGTTTTGAGACGGCTTCACCATAAGCAGGGATAAAAATGAACCTGAAGAAGCACCTGGTAAATATGAAGGGGGATCTTTCCGGCGCGGTGTCTGCAGCCATCATATCCATACCGCTTTCCATCGGATACGGAATTATCGTTTATGGCCCGCTAGGAGCTCAATTTCTACCATCGGCAGCCTTGCTGGGAATTTACGGATGTATTCTTGGAGGCATTTGCGCTTCATTGCTTGGTGGAACCGATATTCAGATTACGGCCCCCAAAGCGCCACTATCGCTTCTACTGGCAGCTTTTGTTGCCCCTCTGGTGTTGAACCTGCAGATACAGGGTGTTGCTTCCAGGAATATTCTGATCGTCAGTCTGGCATCCTTATGCGTTTTAACCGGGGGCATGGTCCAGTTTTTATTCGGGACACTACGCTTGGGAAATCTGATCAAATATGTTCCCTATCCGGTTGTTTCGGGTTTCATGAATGGGATTGCGGTTATCCTTATTTTGGAACAAATAGGGCCGCTGGTTGGCGCCCGGGAACACGTCTCCCTGTTTGAAATTTTTCTCAACCCCACCGTTGTGCAGCCCTTAACGCTGGTTGTGGGATTGACGACCATCATTGTAATTTTTTCCGCCAGGCGCTTGATAAAAACGGTGCCGGCCCCGCTGGTCGGACTTGTGATCGGAACCGCCTTATTTTATGCCCTGCAGAACATCTCTGGTGCTTCTGCCCTGGGTCCGGTCATCGGAAATTTTTCTTTTCAATGGCCCAAACCCGATATTTTACCCGAGGCTTTCAGATTAATTGACCTTATTGACCTCGCCGATCTTTTCCCCCAAATAATGATTACCGGATTTGTGCTGGGCTCTATCGGTGCG
>JASFPY010000137.1:0-6247 GCA_050115755.1 Desulfobacteraceae bacterium
GCAAGAATTTGCCTTACTTCAAAGCAAGGCCGTGGCGAGTTCGCCAGCCAATGTTAAGATCATCTCCGATCTTGAAATTCCGTGCACTGGGTCCGCTTTGCACTTTTACATCGACAGTCGTCTCTTCAGCCAGGCTGACCCGATAAATTCTGGCCTCACCGACGTAGATAATCTCTTCGATTCTACCCGTAAAACGGTTGATGATATCATTGGAATCAGCCTCATCTGCGGTGAGGATTTGAATTTTTTCCGGTCGGATGGCGATTGACACGTCTTCGCCCTGATTCGACTGCTTGAATTTCTGGACCCAGACCTTTAGACCATCTTCGGTCTCAACGGCTGTTCTTTCACCATCGGTTTCAGCAATTTTTCCGCTTAAAAAATTAGATTCACCAATAAAGTCGGCAACAAAAAGGTTGGCCGGCGACTCATACAGCGCCACCGGTGTATCCAGCTGGATGATTTTTCCTTCGTTCATAATAGCAATCCGGTCCGACATCGTCAGGGCTTCTTCCTGGTCGTGGGTAACATAAATAGCGGTGATGTCTAAAGAGTCCTGAAGATGCTTGATTTCCAGCCGCATATGGTCGCGAAGTTTTTTGTCCAGCGCACCCAGCGGCTCATCCATCAATAGAATTTTGGGCTCAAAAACAAGCGCCCGGGCCAGCGCGATCCGCTGCTGCTGCCCGCCACTGAGCTGGTGGGGATAGCGCCCCTCAAAACCGGGCAGTTTGACCAGTTCCAGAACGTCCTCAATCGATTGGCGAATTTTGCCGCCGGGGGTTTTACGCATTTTTAACGGAAAGGCAATGTTGTCGGATACGGTCATGTGGGGGAAAAGCGCATAGTTTTGAAAAACCATGCCGATGCCGCGATTATTCGGCGCAACCGTTGTAATATCCTCATTTTCCAGCAGAATATCGCCTCTGGAGGGAATCTCAAAACCGGCGATCATATTCAATGTGGTGGTTTTGCCGGATCCGCTGGGACCCAGCAGCGTGAGGAACTCTCCTTGCTCGATGCTCAAAGAGACGTTATCAACTGCTCTTACATCGCCAAATAGTTTGGAGACATTGATAAGCTCAAGCTGATACCCCATTTTGCATCTTTCCTCTCGGCAACTGCGAAATTTAAGATACCGATCTATGCAATTCTTTTTCATACATGATGCGGCTATTTAGGTCAAGAAAGGAAAAGTGCTAAATTTCAAGATAAGCGCATGCACACGGAGAGACGGATTCAGAAGTGTTCGGACAAATGAATAAGTCTTGACTTCAATCCGTATCCTATATAGGAAAGAATATTAGAAAATGAATCAGCTTCAGTTAGAACTCTAAAAGAGACAAAAGCTTCAACTTCTAAATGTTAACGCGCAACCCATAAGTAAAAGGAGGGTCATGATGAAAAAAAATACGTTTATCGTAATGCTGGTGGGCCTGTTTGCCATCTCCTTTATTCTGATGTCGGCGCATGCGCAGGCAAAAAACATCAAGGTTGGCGTCATCGACTGTTACAGCGGCCCGGCGGCCGTTTTTGGAGAAGATGCCCTCAACGGATTCAAACTGGCATTAAAGGAGATAAACGCCAAAGGCGTGCTGGGCAAAAAAATTGAGTTCTATACCCGCGATACCAAATTTAAGGTGGATATTGCCCTGAACATGGCCAAAGAATTGGTGCTGCGAAAAAATGTGGATATCCTTGTGGGCACGATCAATAGCGGAGCGGCTCTGGCGGTATCCGAAGCCGTGGCCAAAAGAGAAAAAGTTCCGTTTATTGCCTGGATTTCAAAAAGTGAAAACATTACCGGCAAAAAAGGCCACCGCTATGTGTTTTCGGCCGGCGAAAACACCGCCATGGCAGGCAAGTCTGGTGGGGTCGCGCTGGCCACTAAACCCTACGTCAAATATTGGATTGCCGGAGACGACTATGAATACGGACATGCCATTGCCGATGCGGCCTGGCGAAACCTTAAGGCGCGCAAACCCGAAGTACAGCTGCTGGGCAAATCTTGGTGGAAAGTGGGCGAACCCGATCTGATTCCCTATATCACCTCCATTTTGGCCGCCAAACCGGATGCGGTGATATTTGCCACCGGGGGCGGCAGCATGGTCAATGTGATGAAAACCATAAAAGCCACCGGCATGAACGAGAAAGTGGCGATTTATATTCACAGCGCCACTGATCACGCGGTTTTAAAACCCCAGGGCATGAATGCACCCGAAGGCGTTATGGGCACCATCGACTATCACTTTTATTATCCGGATTTATCGGCAAATCGGCGCTTTGTCAGTGACTATCAAGCCGCCTATGGCGCGGTTCCGGGGTTTCCGGCCTTTCAAGCTTATATCACGGCCCATTTCATTGCCGAAGCCTACAAAAAAGCCGGGTCCTTGAATACGGAAAAATTTATCGATGCCATGGAAGGCCTGCAGATTCAAAGCCCGGTGGGCAGGATCGAAATGCGGGCCTGTGATCATCAAGCCATTTTGCCGATGAATTTTGGGGTAACCAAGTTATCGCCCGAATATGGAGTTGCCATTGCCACCGATATCTATACCCTGCGCGGCGCAGAGGTGATGCCTTCCTGCAAGGAAATTATGGAGGCCCGGGGTCAATAAAATTTCAGTGAATTGAATTTATCTGTCAGCTCTCGTAATTTAGGCCGGTCCTGCCCGGTGGTTCTTTAACTCCGGGCAGGATCGTGCCCCATTGGGCGCTGGCGGTCATGTCATCTATTTTGGAATAATGGAATACTGGAATTTTGGCATGATGGGTTATCAATAGAATAGCCCAGAAATTAATTCTCTTTGCCCAATATACCAGCATTTCGGTATTCCAACATTTCTGTCGGCAATAAGCGTTATTTTTCAAAACGGTTACACAAATATTTAAGATTTAATCGGCTACGGGGAAGCTAGACTATGGAAGGCGGACAGGCAATCACCCTGGCATCCTTGAGCAGCGCGTTTCTGGTGGGTTTGAGCCGGGCCATGATTCTGTTCATTGTGACCTCCGGGCTCAGCTTCGTGCTCGGCGTGCTGCGGGTGCCGAACGTGGCTCACGGTTCTCTGTATATGATCGGTGCGTTTGTCGCCTACAGCATCTCGACGCTGTTCGGCGGCGGTTCAATCGGTTTCTGGCTGGCGCTGATTTTTGCACCTTTGGTGGTCGCGTTGATCAGCCTGGTAGCCGAACGAACGCTGTTCTGTCATCTTTACCAGCGCGAACACCTGATGCTGCTGCTGTTTACCTTTGCCCTGATGTTGATCTTGGGCGATTTAACCAAAATCGTGTGGGGCGCAGATTACCGCTCGATTATGGCGCCAACCGTGCTTCAGGGGTCGATATCGATATTTGGATCCCCGTTTCCCAGATACAACCTGTTTCTGCTGGTCATCGGCCCACTGGTGGCCATCGGGCTGTGGCTGTTTTCCACCCGAACTAAAATCGGCAAAATCGCCCGCGCCGCAGCCGTCGACATGGAGATGGTCGGTGCCATCGGCATCAATGTCAGCTGGGTGTTTGCTTTTGCATTCGTCCTGGGCTGCCTGCTGGCCGGACTGGGGGGCGCCCTGGTCTCACCGACCATTAGCGTGACCATCGGCATGGATCACAACATCATCATTGAAGCCTTTTTAATCGTCACCATCGGCGGATTGGGCAATATGTGGGGGGCTATGGTCGGGTCGTTGATATTCGGCATCACCCAGTCTTTCGGGGTCTTGTTGTTGCCGCAGTTTGCCATTGTCTTTCCCTATCTTGCGGTGGTGATCGTTTTGACCCTGAAGCCGACCGGCATGCTGAAATCCGTATGGTAGAAGGGAGCTGGTATTGTTTAGTGAATTGATCCGGCAAAAATCGTTTGGTGTAAGCGTTATTATTTTCGCGGTTCTACTGCTTGCGCCGTCATTTCTGTCGAGATTCTACATCTACTTTCTGGCCGTCATCTTTGTAACAGCCCTGCTGGCCATGAGCCTGAATCTGTGCGTGGGCCATGGGATGCTGTTTCAATTTCACCACGGCGTGTTCTATGGTGTCGGCGCTTATACGGCCGGGTTGTTATTGACCAAGACGTCCATACCCTGGTGGCTGGCGTTTTTAGCAGGACCCCTCGCGGCCGCTTTTGCCGGTTTGCTGATCGGTCTTTTCTGTATTCGGTTAAACAGGCTGTATTTTGGTATGCTGCAAATCTCTCTGGGATCTTTGATCTGGGCCATTGCATTTCGCTGGTACGACCTCACCGGTGGCGATGACGGAATTCACGGCATCCCGATTCCCGATTTTATCGCCTCGACCCGTAGTTCCTATTATTTTGTTTTGATTGTTCTGGGGATTTGTTTGTTCCTACTGTATTTGATTTTAAAATCACCCTTTGGCTCGACCCTGCAGGCCATCCGTGACAACCCGGAACGCTGTGCCGCCGTAGGGATCAATGTGCGACGCCACCAGCTTAAAGCCATCGTCATTGCCACATTCTTTGGCGGCGTCGCCGGTGTCCTCTTTGTGGTGGTGGAAGGATCGATTTTCCCGGACCTGTTGTTCTGGGTACTGTCACTGGAGATCTTCATCATGTGTCTGCTGGGCGGATGGTTTACCTTTGCCGGCCCCATTTTAGGTGCTGCCATCATTGTATCGCTGCGGACTTTCGTGGGTACCTATACGGAATACTGGACCCTCATTCTGGGAGTCATTCTAATTTTGCTGATTTTCTTTCTGCCGGAAGGCATTATGGGCTATGATTACCGACAGCTTTTTCGGTCCCGGGCGAAATATGCAAGCGAAGGCCGGATGGAGTAGATAGATGCTTCGTGTTGAGGATTTGCATAAATCATTTGATGAATTCAAAGCCGTAAACGGGGCCCATCTTATTGTAGAAAAGGGACAACTGGTTGCGGTGATCGGGCCCAACGGGGCCGGTAAGACCACCCTGTTCAATCTCATTACCGGCCAGTTACAGCCCGATAAAGGCAAGATCCTGTTAAACGAGGAAAATATCAGCAAATTGCCGCCGCATGTCATCTGTCGCAAAGGCGTCGCCCGCTCATTTCAGATTGCCAATGTTTTTGCGCGGCTTTCAGTCTTTCGCAATGTGCAGGTCTCGGTTCTTTCCCAGCAGAAGCTCAGCGACAAACTGTTTCAGCCGGCGGCCCGGCTGGTCGTGGAGGAAACCAAGCGTATTCTGGAAAGCGTGGGTCTATTGGATAAAAAAATGGATCTGGCCGGTTCGTTGTCCCACGGGGACAAGCGCATCCTGGAAATCGCCATCGCCCTGGGAAATCAACCGCAACTGCTGATTTTAGACGAGCCCACCGCCGGGATGTCTCCGGAGGAAACAACGACCGCCATGGCCTTGATCAATCGCCTGGCTGCCGAGCAGGGTTTGACCATTTTATTCTGTGAGCATGATATGGAGGTGGTCTTTGGCACCGCCCAGAGCATCATGGTCATGCAGCAGGGTCATACCATCGTCCAGGGCGACCCGCAAACCGTGCGACAGAACATTGAAGTCCAGCAAGCCTACCTGGGAGACGAATGATGCTTGCGGTTGAAGGAATTCACACCTACTACGGCTTGAGTCACATTCTTTTCGATGTGTCCCTAAAAGTCAAAAAGGGCCAGGTCGTCTGCCTGCTGGGACGCAACGGCGCCGGCAAAACCACCACGTTTAGAAGCATCATGGGCTTAAACCCGCCTTCCCGGGGTCAAATCCGCTTTAATGACGCCGATGTGACCGGCAGCCCGCCCTATAAACTGGCCCGGCAGGGCATGGGCTGGGTGCCGGATGACCGCCGCATCTTTGCCGACCTGACCGTTGGAGAAAATCTGGAAATTGCCGAACGCGCGGGCGCCGCGGGCGAACAATGGGACAAACAAAAAGTCTATGATTTATTTCCCGCCTTAAAAGAAATGGACAGCCGCAAGGGCGGGCTGCTGAGCGGCGGTGAGCAAAAAATGCTGGCTATCGGCCGCGCCTTAATGACCAATCCAAAGTTTATTTTACTGGATGAGCCCACCGAAGGACTGGCGCCGGCGCTGGTGAAAACCCTGGGAGAACGCATCCAAACGCTAAAAGAGGCCGGTTTAACCGTTTTGCTGGCGGAACAAAATTTTAAATTTACGCTGGCCTTAAGCGATTACGGCTACATTATCGACAACGGGCGCATTTGCTACGAGGGGCCCGTTGACGAACTGATTGATAACAAGGAAGTCAGGCGTATCTGCGGCATCTAGGTTTTCATTTCAGAGC
>JASFPY010000138.1:0-6235 GCA_050115755.1 Desulfobacteraceae bacterium
CTTCCTGCTGCCAACGTATAAACCCGCCGTGGCATTTATGGCCATGATCATCATCCTGCTCGTTCGGCCAAAGGGAATTTTCGGAGGGAAAAGAGAATAATGGAAATTGGTGGATTAATAGCATATATGGTCGCACTGGCAATCTCGGCCAGCATTTACGCCGTATTTTGCCTGGGATTAAACATTCAGTGGGGCTACACGGGACTGTTTAACATCGGCATTGCCGGGTTTTTCTGTATCGGTGCCTATATGTCGGCCATGATCACCCTGCCGGCGCCCACAGGCGTTTATGCCCACTATGTGCATCAGCTTTTCGGGTTTAACCTGCCCTTCATCTTCGGAGTGTTTGGCGCAGCGCTGGTCTGCGGGATTATCGCCCTGCTGATCGGTCTGCCTACCCTGAGGCTGGGAGAAGACTATCTGGCCATTGCCACCCTCGGTATTGCCGAGACTATTCGACTTTTCTTTAACAATGAGAAATGGCTGGCCAACGGTGCCAGAGGACTCACGGGCCTTCCCCAGCCCTTGCAGGGGATCGTCGAGCCCAGGAATTATAATTACATCTATCTGATCATCGTCCTTTTAATATTGGTGGTCGTTTATCTATTGATTGAACGCGCGATCCGTTCACCCTGGGGAAGGGTTTTAAGAGCCGTGCGCGAGGATGAGGTTTCGGCTGCGATGAGCGGCAAGGATATCTTCAACTTTAAAATGCAGTCGCTGGTTTTCGGTGCCATGGTAATGGGCGCCGCCGGGGCCTTATTTGCCCATTACAACAAGGCGGTGTCACCGGATATTTTCACGCCCTTGTACGGTACATTTATCATCTGGGTGATGCTGATTGCCGGCGGCAGCGGCAACAACAAGGGCGCTATTCTGGGTGCCTACGTGATCTGGGGCGTCTGGATCGGAACCCAGCTTTTAACGGATTTCCTGCCGTATACGCTCAAAGCCAGAGCACCTTACATCCGATTTCTCGTGATCGGGGTAATCCTGGAAATCATTCTGGTTTACAGGCCCCAGGGGCTTTTGGGAGAAGAAAAAAAGGTTTCCACGATGCTGGAATAAGCGTCGGTTTAAAGATTGCAGGTTCAAAAATTGCAAACCCGTCGATCGCATCGTCAATTCATCGATTCGACCGATTCAGCTGCGTCAGCTCTGACGCAATTTCACCCCACTCAATTGAATCAAGATAAACAGCGAACGGTAAAGATCAACTGATGAAACCGGACCGACAGCATGCAAAAATACCCAGATGGCAGAGCGTGGCCCATCTGCTGCGCGCGCAGGCGCTTCAAATGGGCAATCAAACGCTTTTGCGATTTGAGGGCCGAAATCTTAGCTTTGCCCAGGTTGAAAGCCAAACCAACCAGCTGGCCAATGTGCTGTGCGCGCTGGGTATCCAGAAAACGAGCAAGGTCGCCGTGATGCTGCCAAACGGCTTCGAATATCCGCTCATTTGGCTGGCCATTGCCAAACTGGGCGCCATCATGATTCCGATCAATATCCAATACCGGGCCCCTGAGTTGAAATTTGTGCTCAACAATGCAGAAGCAAATCTCGCGATTGCCGGCCGGCAGCAGATTGAAGCCCTAAAGGGTCTGAAATCGCAATGCCCTTCCCTGCATGATGTTGTCCTTTTTTCCATGGATTCAACGATTTCAAAAACCCGGAATCTGGGCAGCGAAATGCAAAAGGCTTCTTTGTCATTTAGCATCGACGCGATTCAACAGGATGATCTGCTCAATCTGCAGTATACCTCCGGCACCACCGGTTTCCCCAAAGCGTGCATGCTGAGCCATAAATACTGGCTTCAGCTTGGGCAGGATATGTGCGACTATGCCCGGGTTGGCGCACAAGATGTAGACCTCACCGCACAACCCTTTTATTACATGGATCCGCAGTGGAACGTGGTGCTCTGCATGATAGCGGGCATTCCACTGGTGATTTTGCCGCGCTTTTCCGCATCCACTTTCTGGAAATCCGTTAAAGACAATCAGGTGACCTTTTTCTACCTGATAGCGACCATGCCGGTATATTTGCTCAAACAGCCGGAAAATCCGGAAGTCGAGAAAAAACATAAGGTGCGTTTGGTGATGTGCTCGGGCATCGTGCCACAGCTGCATGCGGCCTTCGAAAAACGCTGGAGCACCCCCTGGCGGGAGGTCTACGGTTCCACGGAGTCAGGAGGTGATCTGGGCGTGCCCCTTGAAGATAGGACTTCGGTTGGCACCGGAACGGTTGGAATTCCGTTTGCGGGCAAAGCGGTTAAAATTCTGGATGCAACCGGAAATGAAGTCCCGGTGGGTGAGCAGGGCGAACTCGTCATCCGCGGTGAGCCACGCATGCTGGGGTATTACAAAAATCCAGAAGCCTCTGCCGAAAAAATCCGCAACGGATGGTTGCATACCGGCGATCTGTTCACAAAAAATGAAAAGAACTACTATACCATCGTCGGCCGGCTAAAGGACATGGTACGCCGCAGCGGCGAAAATATCTCGGCAGCCGAGGTCGAAGGAGTGCTGTGCGAGCATCCGGCGGTCCGTGCTGCTGCCGTGGTGCCGGTCCCGGATGAACTTCGCGGCGAAGAGGTCAAAGCGTTCATCCAGCTGCAGCCGGGTGAAACAGCCGATCCGCAGGATATTGTTGATTTCACCGTTTCCAAACTCGCTGCGTTTAAAGTGCCGCGGTTTATTGAGTTTGTCGACCGTTTCAACATGACGCCCTCGGAGCGAATCATAAAACGAGATCTGCTGGAAAACAGAGAAGATCAGCGCCAGGGGGCCTATGACGCAATCGAAAAAGAATGGAGACAGGATGAAATTTAAAGACATTATTTATGAAAAACGCGAAGGCATTGCCGTTGCGACTCTCAACCGCCCCGATGCCTTAAATGCCTTCCGAAATGGAATGCTTCGCGAATTTGAACAAATCCTTGAGGATGTTAGCCGGGATAAAAACCTTCATGTCCTGATACTCACGGGAAAGGGCCGGGCATTTTCAGCCGGGCGCGACCTGAAGGATCTTGCTTTTTTGTATGAAGCGGCATCTGCAAGCGACAAATTGCGGCAGGAAGTTCAATTGCTGGCAAACATTACAAAACAGCTCAGCCGAATTCCCAAAGTCGTCATTGCGGCCATCAACGGTTTGGCCATGGGTATTGGCGTGGAGTTCGCGTTGGCCTGCGATATTCGGATGGCTTCAGAGCAGGCGTCCTTCGGATTTCCCGAAGTCAAAAGAGCCCTTTTTGTCACCAACGGCGTTATGTACTTTCTACCCAAGCTGGTCGGTCTGGGCCGCGCCAAAGACTGGCTTTTAACAGGTGAAAAAATCTCGGCGCAGGAAGCATATGAAGCCGGCCTGGTCACGACCGTGTTGCCGGCTGATAAACTCATGACATCTGCATTCGACAAGTCCAGGATAATTGCTGCGAATGCCCCCCGCTCCATTCGCCTCACCAAAGAAGCCTTTCAGCAAATTAATGAAATGGACCTTGAGTCGGTCCTGCAGCTGGAAGAAAACAGCGTCATCGCCTGCCATGCAAGCGAGGATTTTTTTGAGGGCGCACGCGCCTTTATCGAGAAACGCGACCCTGTCTATAAAGATAAATAACCAATTAAGGAATTTCTTTATAGCGGTTGTTAAATATTTGTCCGATCGGCTGTCATTGCGAGGAGCCACGTTTTGCGTGACGACGAAGCAATCTTTTGCAAACCCGGAGAGATTGCTTCGCTTCGCCCCGCCCGCCATGCAAGCAAGGCCAGGCGGACGTGGTGGCGGTCAGGCCGCAATGACTTTTGAACGATTCGTCAAATCAATCGGAACATATTTTTGACAATCACTAAAATCATAAGAAAAAAAGGGTCTGCGTTGGCAGACCCCTTTTATGGTTATAGATCCGATTGACGATATTGGGTTATCACGGCTCCATTAATTCCACAGTCTTAAGTGTCCCGCCGCTGAATTCCCAGACCTCGATCGGCGTGACGACATCACCATGTTTGTCGAAATCAACCGATCCGGCCGCGCCTTGATAATTGATATCCTTACCCTTCTTGAGCAAATCAAAGGCCTTTTTGAACTGCCCCTCTCCGGGATAGATGAGATCTCCTGGCGGATTGGCAACGCGCCGCATGTTATCCCTGATGTTTTTGGCCGTCAGGGGCAATCCCTTGACTTTGGCTGCATAGGCGGCCAGGCCGATGACAACGGCGCCATCGTAAGCATTGGTGATAAAAGGCTTCGGAGGAAGTCTACCGAATTCCGCCTTGTAATATTCATTAAACCTTCTGAATGCTTCACCACCCGGGGTGCCGGGAGCCGTGCCCTTCTGTCCTTCAAGGCGCTGGGCGCCAATTGCCGTAAGGATGTCCTCGGATTTGGTTCCGTCGCAGAACATAAACCGGCCGTATTTGTAAAATTCGATAGCCTCTTTCAGATAAACCTTGGCATGCTGCGGGTAGCTGTAGGCCAGCAATCGGTCCGGATTATCCGCCAGGGCCTTTTTCAGTTCCGCCGTATAAGATTCGGCTTCCTTATTGTCATGCGGAACCATGGCGAGCACCTTGCCACCATATTTGCCCTCAAAGTTTTCCTTGAATACTTCGGCAAGTCCCTGTCCATAAGCATTGTTTACATAAAGGATGGAAACCGTTTTATTGTAGCTGGCAGCCAGCTTGGCGGCAACGACGCCCTGCAGCGCATCGGAAGGACAGGTTCGAAACAGCCAATCTTTGCCTTCATCGGCCGGCAAAACGGTCATCAAGGGGTTTGTGGATGCCGGTGAAATCAAGATCACCTCGTTGGGAATCGTCACCGATTCCGCCACGGCCAGGGTCACCCCGCTTGACAGCGCACCGACGATCGCCACAACCTTGTTAACGTCCACCAGTTTCTTGGCCGCATTGGTCGCCGGAGCCGGGTTCGTTTCGCTATCCTCATGGAACCATTCGATTTCAAAACCGGCCGCAGCCAGTTGCTTGCCCGCCAGGACAGCGCCATCTTTAATGGGCGGTCCATATTCCTTCAATGGGCCGGTTTGGGCCATAAGGGTTCCGACTCTGATATCTGCTGCCGGCGCAGCCGAAATGACGGCAAGCGATAGAATCAAAACGCTCATTAAAATGACAATTTTCTTCATATCTACCTCCTTTTTTTGATTACGGCCTCTGATTCGGGCCTTGCGCTCAGCTGCAGGGTTAGATTCATTTCCTTACCTTAAAAGCCGAAGCAAAGACCGCCCCTGAAATGAGTGTGAACATTAAAGACGCTGGTTAATAAATGGTGTGATGCCTATCAATAAATGTGCCTCGCGCAAAAAGCCGCAGCACACAGGATAGAGAAAAGAGGTTCTAAAGTAATTACGATTTCAAAATACAAATCGACATCAGATATTAAATGAACCTCAGATTCGATACTTATAGGAGAAAGTATAGGGTGTGTCAAGTATATCTCATTAGAAGTGGCTTAAAAACCACATCTAAGACCCAATGGCTGCGTTGCAGGCCTCCGGCGAATGCTCATTCGCCTCAGGCGGACTGCGCTTTCCCGACTTGTCCCGCCATAGCCCGACGCTCGTCGGAGGGCGACGGCGGATCGGCCTGACGCCTTGCCTTTGAGCCTGATCTGAGACTTTGAAACCACTTCTAATAGGCGACTTGCTTGACTTATCGCCGGTCGTTCCTTAAATTCAATAAATTAACGTTGGCTCAAATTCCGTGCGGTCGGCACAGTGGCTGACCCTGCATTGCAGGGCAGGCTAATGCGTCTGCCAAAAAGAAAGGAAAAATACCTTATGACAAAAGCCGTTAGAATATATGATACCGGCGGGCCTGACGTAATGCGCTGGGAGGACTTCGATCCCGGCCATCCGGCAGCGGGTGAAGCCCTGCTGCGGCATGAGGCCGTGGGGCTGAATTTTATTGATGTTTATCACCGTAGCGGTACTTATCCTCTGCCGGCGCTGCCGGCGGTTATAGGAATGGAAGGTGCCGGCATTGTGGAGGCGGTCGGCGAAGGTGTATCGGATGTTGCCGTGGGAGATCGCGTGGCGTATGCGGGATTGCCGCCGGGCGCCTATGCGGAATTTCGTCTGATTCCGGCCCATCGCCTGGTTAAGCTGCCGGATGCAATCTCCAGCCGGCAGGCCGCTGCGATGATGCTGCAGGGAATGACCGCGCGCTATCTGCTGCGGGGCTGCTATGAGGTTAAAGCCGGCGACACCATTTTAATCCAT
>JASFPY010000139.1:0-6234 GCA_050115755.1 Desulfobacteraceae bacterium
TTTTCACGGTCGGTCCTCGTATTGCTCAGTAGTTTTTCTATTTGAGCAAATTCATCCGGCTGGATGAATTTGAATGATGATTCTTCGAGCTCATTTTTAATCCAGTAAATTCCGAGGCGCGCGGCGATAGGTGCATAGATGTCAATTGTTTCCTGGGCGATTTTCTTTCTTTTGTCGGCACTGTGAAATTGCAAGGTACGCATATTGTGCAGCCGATCAGCCAATTTAATTAGAATGACACGAATATCATCAGCCATGGCTAAAAACATCTTGCGGATGCTTTCGGCCTGACGGGCCTGAGAAGTGCCGAAGGACAGGCTGCTGAGTTTGGAAACCCCGGATACAATATGCAGTACTTCCGGGCCAAACAGTGCTTTGATTTCTTCAGGCGTGGCGGAAGTGTCCTCGATGACGTCATGCAAAATACCGGCGGCCACGCTTTCCGGATCCAGTTTCATATCCGCGAGGATACCGGCCACCTCGAGGGGATGGGACAGGTAGGGTTCTCCGGAAAGTCGCACCTGGCCTTCGTGGACCCTGGCCGAATAAATATAGGCGCGCTCAATAATGTCCAGGTCGGCATCTGGAACGTAATCGCTGACCTTATCGACGATATCGTTAATCCGGATCAATGCAGGAGTTCGTTATTTTTCATTTGTTATTTGTAATCGGATTTCGGCAATTATTTTTCAGGTGTCAGTAAACTATCAGCTGTTTAATTGGTTTGATTGGTTTAATTTGTTTAATTGGTTCAGATTGAGTCAACCAATTTAACCAATGAAACAAATTTAACCAATCTAACACGTTCTTGAACCTCTGAACACTGAACCTTTGAACCAAAAGATGGTTTCCAGTAGCCGGATTAATAGGCCTTTGCGTATATAACCTGACTATCGCTGTCCTTGCCGCAGCAAATGCAGCGGCCTTTAACCCTATCGCGCTCAAAGGGAATACAGCGAATGCTTACGGCAAGATCTTCCTTTATCTTTGATTCGCATTCAGCTGAGCCGCACCAGCCGGAGACGGCAAAGCCGCCATGGATCTCGGGTTTTTCCACATTTTGAGGCGTAAAAAATTCGTAAAATGCCTTCTCATTTTCGATGGCGACGGTGTGTTCCTCGCGATATGCCAGGGCTCGCTGAAACAGGTTGTTGTGGATTTCATCCAGAATATCGGGCACTTTGGCCACAAATTGATCTCGATCAATGGCTTTGCTTTCATTCGGTGCCTGATCCCGACGGCCGACAAAAACCGAATTCTTGGCAATATCTCTGGGGCCGATCTCCACCCGCACAGGGATTCCTTTTTTAATCCAATCCCAGCCGCGGGCACCGCCGATTTCACGGTCATCAATTTCGACAACCAATTTTCTGTGATGGTAAGGTTTCGTCTTTAATTCCCGGGCCAGCTTTTCGGTAAAATCCATCACCGGTGCCCGATCCTCAGATTTTCGAATGATGGGCAAAAGCACAACATGGGCGGACGCAATTTTGGGCGGCAAAATAATGCCATCATCATCACCGTGGGTCATAATGAGCCCGCCGATCATTCGGGTGGAGGTTCCCCAGGAAGTCGTCCAGGCATACTCTTCGGTTTCAGCAGCTGACTGAAATTTAATCTCAGAAGCCCGGGCAAAGTTCTGACCCAGAAAATGCGAAGTCCCGGACTGCAATGCTTTTCGATCCTGCATCATGGATTCAATGCATAATGTATCCACAGCTCCCGGGAAGCGTTCAGCGGGTGACTTATGCCCCCGGATAACCGGCATCGCCAGATAATCCTCAACACAGGTCGTATAGACATCCAGCATCATGCGGGTGCGCTCAATAGCCTCTTCGGCCGTGGCGTGAACCGTATGTCCTTCCTGCCATAAAAATTCGCTGGTTCTTAAAAATATGCGGGTGCGCATCTCCCAGCGCACCACATTGGCCCACTGGTTGATCAGTACCGGCAAATCCCGATAACTGCTCACCCATCGGGAAAACGAATCCCCGATAATGGTTTCTGAGGTCGGACGCACCACCAGGGGTTCGGCCAGGGGACCGGCGGGCTCAAGGCCGCCGCCTTTTCTCTTTTCCAGCCGGTGGTGGGTCACCACCGCACATTCTTTGGCAAAGCCTTCAACATGCTCGGCCTCTTTTTCAAGAAAATTCAAAGGAATAAAAAGGGGAAAATAGGCGTTTTTTACCCCGGTGGCCTTGAACAGATTGTCCATCACCTGCACGATATTTTCCCACAGGGCATAACCCCAGGGCTTTATGACCATGCAGCCCCTGACCGGTGACCGTTCGGCCATGTCCGAAGCTTTAATAACCTGCTGGTACCATTCTGGATAATCCTCATTACGTGTCGGCGAGATCGCTGTCTTCACTTGCTTTGTCATGCTTTGCCTTTCGCTGAAATCAAATTCAATATTAAGCGTCCTGGTTTTCGCTATTGAGATCTTTTACATATTCACGCACTTCATGCAATAGAACATCCACCAATTTTTCCTGAGCAAATTTTTTGACCACCTTCCCCTTTTTAAACAGCACGCCGATGCCGTCCCCACCGGCGATGCCGATGTCCACCTCCCGGGCTTCTCCCGGCCCGTTGACCACACATCCCATTATAGCAATCTTAAGCGGCTCGGCAGTTGTTATCAGGGCTTTTTCAACCCGCTCAACGATGTCAAAAAGCGCTATGTTGCAGCGCCCGCAGGTGGGACAGGAAATAATTTCCGGGCCGCGACGGCGGATATCAAGCGCTTTGAGAATTTCGAACCCGACGCGCACCTCTTCAACCGGATCGCGGGTCAAAGAAACCCTGATGGTGTCACCGATGCCTTCGGCCAGCAGCATTCCGATTCCCAACGCCGATTTAACAATCCCAGGATAGAGCGCGCCGGCCTCGGTCACGCCGACATGCAGCGGCAGGTCAGTTTTTGCAGACAGGAGCCGATAGGCTTCCAGGGTACGCCAGACATCGGAAGCTTTAAGAGAAATCTTGATCTGGTGAAAGTCTAACGATTGAAGCAATTCCACATGGCGCAGCCCGCTTTCCACCATGCCGGCCGCTGTAACCCCATTATATTTTTTTAGAATATCTTTTTCAAGAGAGCCGGAATTAACCCCGATGCGGATGGGTAGGTTTAGATCCCTGGCACAGTCCACCACCGCTTTAACCTTTTTTATACCGCCAATATTGCCGGGGTTTAATCTAAGCCCATCGGCTCCGGCTTTTGCGGCTGCAATGGCCAGCCGGTAGTTGAAATGAATGTCTGCAATCAACGGAATATCGATCTGTCCTTTGATCGCCGATATCGCCGAAACTGCTTCCTGATCCGGCACGGCAACGCGTACAATCTCACAGCCGGCTTCCTGCAGGCGCACAATCTGCGCGACGGTGGCGGCGACATCCGCAGTTGGCGTATTGGTCATGGATTGCACCGAAATGGGCGCCGATCCACCAATTTTGACCTTACCAACTGCTATCTGACGCGTTTTTTTCCGCTTGATCTTTGAAATTTTCATAAAAATGCTTATTTTTCCACGAATCAAGTTATGATATAGTGCTTTAGCCCGCAGCTACCGCTGTATCCGTGTATTTTCTGTCTATTATTGAAAAGCTAATGCAAATCAAATGCGCTGTAAAGTAGCTCAATATCCATTAAATACAAGGCATTTATTAAAATCGGGATTCTTCAACCAAAACAGAAAACGGATTGCGATCATTGTCCGATCGCACGATATCTGCAATCAAATCCCGAGTGGTTTGAATATCTTACACTAACAAACGAATGGAGATTATTCAAGTAAAATAGAACCACACAAGCTGCCGAAATGGCCGGGCCGTCCCCGGGATTTCTGTTAAACGGGATTGCCCGCTCGAAATAACCGGCAGCGGCTGATGAATATCAATATCCATTTATCCGTTACCTATTATCCATTACCTGTTAGGAGTTGTAAAATGGTTCAGCAAGAAGGTATAAAATTTGCCGGAAAACATGAATCCAACGACCAATTAAATGAAGAAATCAAACACCATATTAAACGCCGAGCCAAAAATAACGAGCTTCCCTGCGCGGTGGCATTTAAAATTGCTGCTGAGCTGAATGTCTCAGCAGCTGAAGTGGGGAAAACAGCTGATTTATTGGAAGTAATGCTGGCAAAATGCCAGCTGGGATTATTTGGTTATACACCTAAAAAAAAGATTGTTAAACCCAAAGCAACCGAAAATAAGGATCTGGCAGGCGCCATTCTGGCTGCACGGGTCGATGGCAAAATTTCCTGCGAAAACGTCTGGGCAATTGCCCGTCGTTTCCATGTTTCTAAAATGAAGATCAGCTCGGTTTGTGAGCATCTTAAAATCAAAGTAAAACCCTGCCAACTGGGCGCATTTTAAGCCATTGGCATTTAAGATTGTCCGTGTTTGAGTCGATATTAGGTATAAAGGAAAGGGTGCTGTTTGGTGGTCAAATCGGCGGTTAACAATATCTTAAGGGGAAAAACCGGCTTTCAGGTAACGATCCTTATCGCTTGGATGGTCTTGGGATACTATTTGTTCAGCCCGGTTGTGGCTGAATACAAATTTGTGACCCTGCAAAAAATCCAAAAAAGCGGGGAAATAACGGTTGTCACTCGCAACAATGCGCATTGCTACTATATTTACCGGGGTCAGCCCATGGGTTTCGAGTACGAAATGGCCCAGGCCTTTGCCGAATATCTGGGTGTGCGGCTGCGGGTAAATGTTGTTGATCGCTGGAAAGACATGGTTGCCGCCTTAGATAAGGGATCGGCAGCGTTTATCGCCGCCAACACACCAATTACACCCAAATGGCAAACTGAGGTCGCGTTTTCAGACGGATACATGGAGGTGGCACAGCAAATTATTGCGCATCGCAAAAATTCAAGCATAAAAAAGGCGGCAGATCTTTCCGGTAAAACCGTTGACGTCAGAAAAGGCACTGCCTACCAGCAGCGACTGATGGAATTAAGAGATCAGGGAATCGACCTGGCGATCCGGCTGCATGATGACCTGCCAACCGAGGAACTCATTCAGAAAGTGGCTGATGAAGAAATTGATTTTACGATTGCCAACAGCAACATTATTCAAATCAATCGCCGGAGCTTTCCGGGAGTTGTTCCCACGGGATCGATTAACAACAGCCTGCAGCTGAGCTGGGCGGTTCATCCGAAATCTATCGATCTGCTCCAACACGTCAATGCATTTTTAAAAGAAATCAAAAAGAGCGGCAAATTCGATTCGATCTACAATAAATACTATGGCAACACTGAAGATTTTGATTATGTGGATTTAAAGGTATTTCATCAACGCGTTAAATCCAGGCTTTCCCGCTACAGCCCGTTTATCAAAGCCGCCGCCAAGAAACATGGATTCGACTGGCGACTGATTGCCGCCCAGATCTACCAGGAATCACATTTGAATCCGTGGGCGAAAAGCCATGCCGGTGCCCGAGGGCTGATGCAAATTTTGCCTACCACCGGCACCAGCCTGGGTGTTCGCGATCTATTTGACCCGGTACAAAACATCAATGCCGGCGTAAAACATCTTAAAAATTTATTTGAGCATTTCAATTCGGTCAAAGGCCAGGACCGGCTGCTGATCTCTCTGGCAGCCTATAATATCGGACAGGGGCATATCCATGATGCCCGTAAACTTGCTAAAAAAAAGGGACTTGACCCAAATAAATGGGAGTCCCTTTCTAAAACTTTGCCGTTGTTACGATACAAAAAATATTATAAGCACACCAAATACGGCTTTTGCCGGGGTAACGAACCGATCCGTTATATCAAGCAAATTATGATTTATTATGATGTCTTGAAGCGCCAGGGGTTTGAATACAAGACAGCTCAAGCCTAATTATAAAATCCCGAATCCCAAGCACCAGATCACATTAACCTCGGTTTCATTCAGTTATCGAGTCCGGGGACGAGTGCGAGGACGAGGACGATATTTTATTCTGCTCATCTTACGCGTCGTCGTCCTCGTTCTCGGGTGTTGTCCAATACTGCAACTGAAAGCCTGACACTCGGCACCTGAAACCCAGCACTCAAAACGGTGGCCCCTAATACATTGCATTGACACCCACAAAAGGGTTCGTCCGCTTTTCATGTCCAATGGTGGTTTCCGGCCCGTGTCCGGTATATACCCTTACATCATCTCCCAGCAAAAAGAGTTTATCCTGAATACTGGATTTCAGGGTTCCGAAATCCCCTCCCGGAAAATCGGTAC
>JASFPY010000140.1:0-6205 GCA_050115755.1 Desulfobacteraceae bacterium
ATCATTTTTCTCGTCGGCCTGGAAAAAATCGTTCACAACCAGCAAGAGGCCAGGTTTCAAACGTGCTGGGCCGGCAATTTTGGGCTTCAATATGTCTTGATGAATTTAGAAAAAACAGCCGACCCTGGAACTTCCAACCACGCTGAGATCGAAACCGCATTTGCCCGAAAATCAAAACGTCATCAAAATATTACCGTTATCATTTTGGATAACGGTCGTTCACAACTTTTAGGGACGCCCTTTGAAGAAGTCTTGCATTGCATCAGCTGTAGGAGTTGTATCAGCGGATGTCCGAATTATAAATTTTTCGGCCAGTCATTGGATCGATATCCGCAGCAATATCTTTTTTTGTTTTTAATCGGTAAAATCGATAACATTGATCTATGCAGCTATTGTAAAAATTGCTCATTCGATTGCCCCGTGGGAATCGATCTGGCAAAAATGAATTCCCTGGCAAAGGGAATGGCGCAATCACCAATAAAGAGGATCCAAAACAGGCTGGTTGGCAACCCGGAGATGCTGGCCAAACTTACAAAAGCCGCCTTGCCGATTGCCGAGCATCTGACAAAAAACAAAATTGTCAAACGGGTAGCCGAAAAAACCATCGGGATTCACCGCGATAGACCCTTGCTGGTGTATGACAGGGTTAAAATCATTGACGCTGAAAACCGAAAGGATATGCAAACCCCAAAACCATTGATCTATTATCCCGGATGCTGGGCGAATTTCTTCGAGCATGAGGTTTATAATGCGACCCAAAAATTGTTCGGCTTAATCGACTATACGCTGATTATTCCCACGACAAAATGCTGCGGCTTGCCGTTGATTGCATCGGGTGAAATCGAATCCGCCAAGAAAAAAGCCAACATGATTGTAAAACAGCTGAGCCACACAGACCAAAGTGTAGATATTATCACAACGTGCCCAAGCTGCAGCCTGGCACTCAAAAAGGACTATGTCGATCTCGGTATACCCGACGCCGAAGCTCTGTCGAAGCGTGTTTACGATGTCCAGGAATATATCTTAAATCTGGAAGAGATAAAGACCGGCCGGCTGAAATTCAAGAGATCCAATGCGATAATTGGCTATCATCTGCCATGTCATCAACGGGTCCAGCATCTTAATCAGGCCGCCATAAATGCCTTAAGGCAAATCCCCGGCATATCGGTTACGGAAATCGACAGGGGCTGTTGCGGAATCTCAGGAACATTCGGCCAGAAAAAGAAAACCTATGATTATTCAATGCAGACCGGCCGCCAACTGTTTGATGCCATCGAAGAAAATGACTACACCATGATCTGTACCGAGTGCGGGCCATGCAAAATGCAAATCGTTCATGGAACCCGGCAGAAAGCCGTGCATCCGATTACCCTGCTTGCAGACCTTGCCTGTCTAGATGAATAAAAGGAGATAAAATGACGGATTGGGATGAAAAAACAGATATTATCGTTATCGGCAGTGGTTTGGCCGGGCTGGCGGCAGCCATCGAAGCTGCTCAGGCCGGCGCGTCCGTTGTCGTTCTTGAAAAAATGAAAGTGATCGGCGGAAACACACGCATCAGCGACGGGGCATTGGCCGCACCCGGCAACTATTTACAAAAAAAGCAAGGGATAGAAGATTCGCCGGAATTGTTTTATGATGACATGCTCCGCGCGGGGTTGAATCTGAATCATCCTGAATTGGTCAGAATCGTGGCCCAACGAGCAGCCGAAACCATAGAGTGGACCCGCAACGAACTGGGTGTGAGATACCTGGACCGACTGGACAAATTCGGGGGGCATTCGGTGGCCCGCAGCCTGACTACCAGGAGCCATTCGGGAGTGGAAATCATCAAAGCCCAAAAAGCCAGACTGGTCCAACTCGGTGTCGATATCCGCACCCGGTGTTTGCTGGCAGGCTTTATCACCAAAAGCAATGGAACAACCGTAGGCGGCGTTGACATTCGGGTGAATTACAATTTCCCGGATGGAACCAGCGGAACCCGAAAAAAGATTGGTGCCAATCGCGCGGTCATTTTGGCCACCGGTGGCTACGGCAATGACCTGTCATTTTGCAAGCTTCAGCGCCCGGGGTTGGATGACTCTATTCAATCAACCAACCACCGGGGGGCTACGGCAGAGGCAATGGTTGCTGCTTTAAGAATAACAGCCCTTCCCGTTCATCTTTGCTGGATACAAATGGGACCGTGGGGATGCCCTGATGAAAAAGCATATGGAAAAGGGGCCCGGTTTGCCTCTTACAGCGTGTATCCGGCCGGTATTTTGATTGACCCGGCTACCGGTTGCCGTTTTGTCAATGAATGGGGAGACCGCCGCCAACGGTCTGAAGCCATTTTGAAAACCGGTCATGCCT
Source organism: Desulfobacteraceae bacterium (assembly GCA_050115755.1). GTDB lineage: Bacteria > Desulfobacterota > Desulfobacteria > Desulfobacterales > JAHEIW01 > JAHEIW01. The sequence continues at coordinate 2,353 of JASFPY010000140.1, forward strand.
GTATTGGAATGGTTGACAGCAACGGCGCAGAAATGGATCCGGAGAGCCTCAAGGATTGCCTCAAAAGCGGTAAAGTGAAGGCCTTCGAGAATTTATCGGATCTCGCCAAAGCTTATGAGATTCCGCTTTCGCCATTAAAGCAAACGCTCGATGACTATAATAAAGCTATTTTAGAAGGTACGCAGGACGCGACCGGCAAGCCGCTTGCCCAGGGTGTCCCGCCATTGGAAAAGCCGCCATTTTATGCCATGCGGCTTTGGCCAAAACTGCACTACACACCGGGCGGCATCGGAATTAACGCGAAGGCCCAGGTCATCAATCTAAACGGCCAACCGATTCCGGGTTTATTTGCAGCCGGCGAAGTCTGCGGCGGTATTCACGGCGCCAGTCGTTTAAGTAGTTGCGCCTTGACCGAGTGCCTTGTGTTTGGCCGTATTGCGGGTCAGGAGGCGGTTTCTTTCTCATCCCGGGCTTAAAATGGTGGTTGGTGTTATATCTTTAATTTTATTTACATCTTTTTTTGAATGTTTGCCATAAATTGAATCGATCAATATATTTCATTGATGAAAAATCATTTAATGACCTTAAAACTGGACAGCGCGCGTATGTAAATGCCTCTAAAGGTGAAGTGATCCTGAAAGATCTGCAGCATTAAAATGCGATGATTTTTCCCGAGTTACAACAATGTAGAATGCATATGCAATTGGGGGAAATTATAGATATGGGCTTAGATTTGAAATTTTTTCTGGACAGGTTTCATAGATACGCGTTTGTAGTCCGTTCTATTCATAATGGGTCCACATACGAATGACTTTGACCACTTTTTCATTATCTAAAATTTGGTAAATCAATCGGTGCTGTATGTTTATGCGGCGGGAATAGGTTCCCGCTAAGTCACCTAGCAGTTTTTCGTATGTTGGCGGTGTCCGGTAAGGATTTTCCCGAAGGATATCCAGGAGCTTCTCCGCTTTAGATCTCAATCCGACAGCAGCTAGTTTTTTGGCATCTTTTTTTGCCTGCTTGGTAAAGACGACTCGCCACATTACCAATCAAGTTCCTCTGTGCATTCCTCAATTGGGGTAGCTAAACCATTCCGAATTGATTCCCTCATGCCGGGAATATTTAGCAGGTAAAGCGTCTCCTGTATGGAACGCCAATCATCCTCTGAGATAAGCACGGCGCTGCCGCGTTTGCCCGTTATGACAATTGGCTCATGGGAAGATGCTGCTTCATCAATGAGTCGATAAAGCCTGGCTCTTGCTTCAGTTGCCGTTAAGGTGGGCATAATTGACCTCTAATATAATGGGTGATAAACATCTAAATAGTACGTTAAAACGTACGCTTTGTCAAGTGTGGTGCAATCCATTCTTACTTTTTCTTTACACTCCTTTAAAAATTAAGTCCTATCAGCCAGCGGGTGGCATCGTATAAGTCCTGCGCCACGTAATCGGGGGGCAGCGCTTTTTCCGCCAGGATTTGCTGCGCTTCCCGGATATTTCCGGTTTTCACCAGAATGCTGCGACCGCATCCGGCCTTATGGGCGCATTCGATGTCCCGGGCGCTGTCGCCGATCATGACCGCTGCGGAAAGATCGATGTCGTGTTTTTGTTGGGCATGATAAATCAGTCCCGGCGCGGGCTTGCGGCAATCGCATCCGTCGCCAGGCAGATGCGGGCAAAAGAAAATGTCGCATATTTTGCCGCCCTGAGATTCGACGGCTGCTTTCATTTTCGAATGGATATTCTCGAGTTCCCGGGGGGATATTAACTTGCGGGCAATGGCCGATTGATTGGTAATGACGATACTCGTAAAACCGGCGGCGGTCAGATCGCACAGGGCTTCGATACTACGGGGCAAAAAAACAAACTCCGGCCAGCTTTTGATATAATCGGCGGAGTCTTGATTGATCGTCCCGTCACGGTCGAGAAAAACCACTTTTTTTAGCAAAATTATAAGCCCTTTTAAGAAATTTGTTATTGACGATTGTCTATTTAATATTGGCGGTATTCTATCTTCTCATTTTTTTTATAACGATTTAGATTCAATCACGGGTTATCATCTAGATCGGAAACCATAAATCGCCATTCGTCAATAGGAAATATTCAATCCATTCCATTGAAAAAGGACCCAATTATTCGGCAACCAGAATGGGCTCCGGGAATCCGTCCTGTATCAGAATTTCTTCCTGTTGAATGGCCTCTTGCAGCGTTGCAAATCGGCCGACCCGGACCCGATAAAAAATCTTATCTCCTCTGTCATAAACGGTTATGTGCGCATTTTTATACCTTCGCGCCAGCGCCCGCTTTTGTCTTTCGGCATTTTCGCGATTCAAAAAGGCACCGACCTGAAAGGTGAATTTGCCGTGAGCGTAATCCTCAACAGTGTAAGTCGAAGCTGTGCCGCCGGAAGACGACGCTCGCCTGCCCAGGGCGATCACTTCGACCCGGGCGGTGCCCGGACCCACGATTCCGATATCTTTGGCGGCCGAGTAAGACAAATCGATGATCCGGCCGCGCACGAAGGGACCGCGGTCATTTATTCTGACCACAACGCTGCGATTGTTTTCCAGATTGTTCACCTTTACATACGTACCCAGCGGCAGTGTTTTATGCGCAGCGGTCATGGCATACATGTCATAAAACTCTCCGTTTGATGTTTTTTTGCCGTGAAAATCCCAACCATACCAGGAGGCGATGCCGCTCTGACGAAAACCGTCGGAATGCGGCAGCGGCTGATACCACTTGCCAAGCACTTTATAGGGTTTTGGATGGCCGGGTTTGCTGGGGGGTGGTGGCTCATAGGTCGGCGTGCTGCCGGCACAGCCGTAAATCAAGACCGCAAGGCAGATGCAGGCAAAAATGAAACGGTAACCGCTCAATCGGATGCATCGACGTGAAATGCCGCACATAACCATCAATTCTTTCGCAAACGGGACAAATGCCGGCCGGATCATCGTTTGCGCGTATTTTGTCGCTTTTTTCGTGCCGGCGCTTTTTTGCGATCAAGAGCCAGTTCGAGAACATCTTTCATTTTTTCGACAAAATAAAAGCGGATTTCTTTTTTGACCTTGGCGGGAACATCCTCCAGGTCTTTTTTGTTCCACTCCGGCAGGATAATTTCCTTAATGCCGGCCCGATGCGCCGCCAGCACTTTTTCTTTGATACCGCCGACCGGCAACACCAGACCCCTTAAGGTAATCTCACCGGTCATGGCCATATCCCTGTGAATGGTCTTGTTGGTCAACAGCGAGGTCAAAGCGGTGAGCATGGTAACACCGGCCGAAGGCCCGTCTTTGGGTATCGCGCCGGCGGGCACATGAATATGCAAATCATGGGAATCGAAAAAATCTTCGTCGATGTTTAATTTTTTGGCGTTTGAACGGATGAAACTCAGAGCCGCAGTTGCCGATTCCTTCATCACATCCCCCAGCTGCCCGGTCAGAGTCAGACCCTTTTTTCCTTTCATCGCGGTGGCTTCAATAAAAAGAAGATCACCGCCGGTTGGCGTCCAGGCCAGGCCGGTGGCCACGCCGGGTGTGCTTACTCTGGCCTTGGTTTCGGAGGTGAACCGGATGGGGCCGATATATTCGTGGATATCATCGACTTTAATGTTTACGGTCCGGGCCTTGCCGGTGGCAATCTTGCTGGCCACACCGCGACAGACGCTGGCAATTTCCCGTTCCAGATTTCGCAGTCCGGCTTCACGGGTGTAACCCGTAATTATTTGTTTGAGCGCCCCCTGGCTGAATTTTATCTGCTTGGCCTTGATGCCGTGTTCATCCCGCTGGCGGGGGATGAGGTAGCGGTTGGCGATTTTCAGTTTCTCATCCAGGGTGTATCCGTGAAGCATCAAA
>JASFPY010000141.1:0-6192 GCA_050115755.1 Desulfobacteraceae bacterium
ACCGGTTCAGCAACTACGGCTGCCACCGCTTCCGGGTTGACATGTTTGATGAAAAAATCGTGAAGTTTTTCAGGCCCCACCGCATCGCCGAAAGGCATGCGGTACACCTCGGGGGCGAAAGGACCAAATCCGAATTTATAGGGTTTGACTTTACTGGTCATCGTCATGGTCAGAAGGGTGCGGCCGTGATAGGCGTTTTCAAAAACGATAATGGCAGGTCTTTTGGTATAATAGCGGGCGATTTTAACTGCATTTTCAACCGCCTCGGCGCCACAGTTCAGAAAAACCGCTTTCTTGGCAAAATCGCCCGGTGTCAGCAGACAAAGCTTTTCCGCCAGCGCCACTGCCGAATCATATGGATTGACCATAAAGCAGGTATGGGTGAATTTTTCGGCCTGATCCTTTATGGCCGCGACCACTTTAGGATGACTGTGCCCGATGTTCATGACTGCAATGCCACCCGCGAAATCGATGTATTCTCTGCCTTCGACATCCTTTATGATTGCCCCTCTGGCGGATTCGACATACATGGGCGTTACACTGGCCACGCCATCAGATACAAATTGACTTCGTTGCTCATGTAAATTTTCATTGTTTGCTTGAAGGCTCATAGATTTTCTCCTGTTCTGAGATTATTAAAAAAAGAATTCAAGTTTAGGCGGTGTCTTACGCCGTCATTCGCCTGTTCACCATTTTCCCGGGCGCAAGAAGGGGCACGGGTTAAACAGTTTGGCTTCTGGTTGATTCTACTTCACCTGACCGGCCTATTAGACGCTTTCCCAGTCTGTTTTTAAAAAAGTCAAGATTGCCCAGTATTCCTTCCGGCATGAGCTTAATGGCCACAACCACAATCGCTCCGAAAATCAGGAAACGATAGGCTTCCAATGGACGTAAAAACTCATTCAAAAAAAGAATAATAAAACCACCTAAAAAAGCGCCGGGAAATATTCCCATGCCCCCGATAATCAGCATAAGCATCACCAGAAGAAAGATATCAAGACCCAGCAATCGGGGAGATATGATGCCGGCATAATGGGCGTAAAACCCGCCCATGATTCCGGTCAAAAAAGCCGAAAGGCCAAATACCATCAGTTTATACTTATATTCGTTTATTCCCAGTGTTTTGGCAAATTCCTCCGAGTCGCGCAGGCCGATGAATCCCAAACCGATTGATGAAAAAATGGTTTTATAAACAACCAAAAGGACGAAAAAGGAGATAACCAAAGCGGTATAATACCAGGGAATCAGATCGGTACGGGAAAACATATAGGCCCCAAAGTTTAATTTTGGAATGGACATCAGACCGGTGCTGCCGCCGGTGCCCAGCGGGTCAGCCACCTTTATCATCGGCGCCAAAACCAGGTGCAGCGCAAAGGTGATTAAAGCAATGTAAGCGCCCCTTAATTTCATGCACGGCAGGCCGATGAGAACACCCACCAGCGCGGCCATCAGTCCGCCGATTAAAATGCCCAGCCAGGGAGATATTGCCAGATATTTGGTCACCATGCCGGAGGTATAGGCGGCCACCACGAAAAAACCAAACTGACCGAAGGTAAAAATACCCGCATATCCCATGGTAAAATTCCAAACCGATGCCATTGCTCCCCAGACCATACAGGTGATGAGAATCCCAATGACATAGGCATCCTTGTACAGAAAGACCGGCAAAAAAAGCAAAATGAGGTACATCGCCAAAAAGACGATCAGTTCCTGTCGCATTCGTATTTTCATCATTGCCTTTAACCCCACGTTCCCATTAATCCTGAAGGTCGAAATGCCAGCACCCCCAGGAAGACCAAAAACCAAAACGGCATCACCCAGGTGGCACCCAGCCCCCAGGATATAAAGGACTCAAAAATAGCCAGGATAAATGCCGCATAAAGGGTTCCCCGAATGCTGCCCAAGCCGCCGAAGGCAACGATGACAAAAACCCGGAAAAAAGGTGCCCAGCCACCGTGGGGGGTGATGAAATAGCGGGGCGCCAGCAAAATGCCGCCGGTTCCCACCAAAGCGGTTGACAGACCAAAGGTATAGCTGAAGACTTTTTTTATCGGGATTCCGACGATTTCGGCTCCGGTCATATCCTGCGAGATGGCCTGCATGCATCTTCCCAACCGGCTTTTGGACAGAAATAAACCAAAAGCGATCATAACCGATACGGCGATAATCAGCATGGCCAGATCCTGCACACTCAGGGTGAAGCCAAATGGATTTATCGCTCCGCGAAACAGCGGCGGCAGCGGCTTGGCAAATCCGCCGAAAATGACCAGTGCCAGATTATCCATAAAAAAGGCCAATCCCAGCGTCACCATCATGGTGGTCACCTGCCAGTTTTTGCGCCAGCGCAGGGAGCGAACCACGACCCGTTCGGTACCCATTCCCAGAAAAAACATGCTGGGCACCACAATCAAAAAAACCAGCGGATAATTTATCCACGAAAATGCAGCGAATAACATCCAGGCAAAATAGGCGCCCCAGGTAAAAAACGACCCGTAGGCGAAATTGAACACCCGCGATATGCCGTAGATGACCGATAATCCGATACCCATGATCGCATATGCCGAGGCCGTCACAATCCCACTGATAATCACTTGTATGATCTGTTGAACCCAAATATTCATCCGTATTATCCACCTAAAAAGACATTTTTGACATGTTCGTTGACCAGGGCCTCTTCTCTGGGACCATTGAAGACAATACATCCGTCTTCGATCAGACAGATTCTGTCTGAAATGTCCACCACCTGATTGACATTTTGTTCCACCAGCAGGACGGTCATGCCGCCGGCGTTGATTTCATTGATCTTGTCAAATACTTCGTTTCTGAGAATGGGGGCCAACCCGAAAGACGGTTCATCGATTGCCAACAGTTTGGCACAGGACATAATGCCCCTACCAAGGGTTAACATTCGTGCTTCTCCTCCGCTAAGGGTGGCTGCATAGCGGTTTTTAAATTCGCCTAAACGCGGAAATAGCTGAAAAACGTATTCGAGGGTTTCGCGTTCTTTGGTCCGGGCATTCGTGTTATAGGCACCGAGCCGCAAGTTGTCGAGAACGGTCATCTGGGGAAAAAGATGCCGTTCCTCGGCCACATACACCAGGCCCATCTCCACGATTTCATCCGTCGCCAAGCGCGTAATTTCAGCTGAATTAAAAATGATTTGTCCTGAAGAAGTTTTCAGCAACCCGCATATCGTTTTCAGCAACGTGCTCTTTCCGTGCCCATTGGGGCCGACAACCAGGAAAAAATCGCCTTGATCGATTGAAAATGAAACGTCTCTGATGGCATGAAATTGACCGTAATAGGTGTTGATGTTCTTCAATTCAAGCAAAACGTCACTCCTAACCCAGATAGACTTCTTTTACTTTTTCATCTTCCATGACTTCCGCCGGTGGACCGGTTCGAATTTCTTCCCCGTAATGGAGGATCATCAGACGATGAGAAAGCTCTTTAAGCACTTTCATCAGATGCTCGATGATAATGACGGTGATATTCAATTCCTGGTTGATTTTCCGGATGAGTTCCATGAGCGGACCGATCTCCGCCAGACTCAGACCGCCGATGGGTTCATCAAGCAACAACAGGCGCGGTTGGGTCGCCAGCGCGGCCGCAAGCATAATCAACTTTTTATGAAACAGATCCATATTCTCCGCGATAGTCGTTTTATCATCCTGCAATCCGACGAATTCTAAAACCCGATGGATAATTTCCGCTTCATTTCCATCCTTTAGGTGTTTGTTTCCAAAATGCGCACCAAATCGAATATTGTTATACACATCGAGGGTGGAGAAGATCTGCGGAATTTGCAGCGTCCGTGCGATGCCGCGGTGACAAATCTGATACGGTTTGAGATTTTCCACGTTTTTATCCTCAAAGCGCACCTCACCGCTTCCCTGTAAAAAACCCGTTATCAGATTGAAAACCGTCGTTTTTCCGGCACCATTGGGTCCGGCAATGCCAAACACCTCGCCGCTGGGAACCTCAAAACTTAAATCGTTGACGGCCTTCATGGCCCCAAAAGCCTTGGAAAGGTTCCGGACTTGCAGGATGGGGGCTTTTGCCCCCACCCGTTCATCTTTCGACTTCGAATTCTGTGTGCCTGCCATTACTGGGCCTTTGGCCACGGCTTTTTTAGCCATGGCGGCAGCTGATAGGTCGACATTTGCCTGCTCCCCAGATTGCGCAGCACGAGTTTGCCGTTTTCGGCCTGAAACAGATTGACCGGTAACAGATCGTCGCCCGCTCTTGCGGCCTGGCGTGGATTGTTAAAGTCGTATACGCCGCCGATGCCTTTATAGGGATTTGTTTTCATGGCGGTCGCTACCGCTTTGTAATTTTTTACATCACCGGCCTTTTCAACCGCCGCCGCCCAGGCCATCACGCCATCATATACACAGGGCACAACGCTGAATGGCATGCTATCGGTTTTAAACATTTTTTTGTATCTCGCTTCCAGCGCCCGGCCTTCAGACGTCACTTCAGGTGGAATCGCCAAAGCCGCGTAGCCGGTAAACCCATCGGCATATTTGCTGGCAATCTCCATAAATGAGGGGATGGAGACGGCATAACCCAGGTCCACCAGAGAATTGGATGGGTTTTGCAAAAATTGATCTGCAAAAGCGGCAATGCTTTCAGGAGCGTAGATGCTCAAAAATACCAGAGCGGGATCCTGAGCCCGAATTTTTGTCAGGATGGGGCCCCAGGCATTGGTTGCAGCGGGCGTTTGCTCATAAATGACGAGGTCCAGGCCGTATTGCTTGGCCTGCTCTTTTAAGGCCCCTGCGATCTTTTTATCCCAATCGTATTCACTGTAAACCACCGCCATTTTCTTATTTGGCAGTTTGTAACCAAAGCCCATGAATGTTTCGATGGTTTTTGAGACATAAGCCGGCTCATTATCACCGGCCTGGAAGACGTTCCAATACTGATCGGGGTTATCTTTAACCATACCCGTGGCAACCGTGGAGGCATTATTGTTTATGTAAGGGACATCATACTTTCCAAAGGCCTGTACATCCGGGCCCATGGCATTGCAGGCGGTGACGACTAGATCGCATTTTTCTTTGACGACCAGGACTTCTGCGGCTGCGATCAGTTTTTCCGGCAGCATATCTTCAACATCAAAAGGAACAACCTCAAGTTTTCGCCCCAAAAGCCCGCCCTTGGCGTTAATATCGGCTACGGCCATCTTGGTCGCGTTCAGCATCACATTGCCATCAGATGCATAATAACCCGTAAGCGGATCGGGTGCGCCCACTTTAATCGGTTCTGCCGCCATTACCTGGAGGCAAAATAAAGCTGAAACAATTAAACCCATAATTATTAAAAGACTTTTGTTTTTCATCGGTTATACTCCTTTTTTCCATTTCTTAGCGAAACCATAAAAATTGCAATCAAAATTTGATTGTATTCTTGAAAGTCTGCCTCCTAAACGCGAGTTTTTTTCACCTCCTTTCTGTCTGTCAGCGGTACTGAAAGCAAAAGCTTATAATGCGAATTGAGCATGCGAAGCGTCTTAGCGGGAATTTAATTCGTGATTCCGAGCTCCGCGAGCTTTTTTTCAGAGGGGATCCCTTCAGCGGACCATCCCCTAAGCTTATAATACTCCGGCAGCATTTTATCTAAATGTACAACCACTCCTTTGCCCGGACCTTCGGGCATCGGTTCTGTCAACATGCGCTTGGGTAACGTGTCATCTTTAGCGGTCAGACCGGCTTTGAGATTAAAGAGCCTTTCTATATTAAAGATGCGTTCGCCTGTTTTCAGGAAACCGTCTAATCCGCCGAATTCTAAACCGGTTCCTTTTTCCAGGAGATTGATAAAGACATTGGCATCCGGTGAACCAATGATAATAAAATTGCAGATACCGGATGAATCGATCATCGTATAATAATCCTGAACCTTTTTGGCTACAGCCGGTTTACCTTTGGTAGTGAAGCGATCTAAATTATCACCTGTTTTGACAATACCCATCAGGTCAATGCCGAAAAATTCGACACAATGAACTTCATTGCGAATGTGACACCCGCCCCGGTTTGAGGTCGCATATGCCAGGGCAAAACCCTGCCCGCCTCTGGGGTCATAGCTGGGAAATTCCAGCTTTTTGGCGGACATGGAAAACTCGGGATGGCCATATTTGGTTGCCAGCCGATAGGACCCTTCGGCGATCTCATTGCCAAAGCCCTCCCGCCT
>JASFPY010000142.1:0-6175 GCA_050115755.1 Desulfobacteraceae bacterium
TTTCTTCGAGAAATTCCCGGGCTGTATATCCCATTTGGCGGATGTTGTCGGAAACATACACGAGTCGGGGATTATCGCCTGCCAACCGTCGAAATAGAACCACCGGGCTGTTGTCGATAATCACCTGAGCCAGTTGAAGTTCTTCCTCGGTGCGGCAACGCTCGCGGCATTCTTTTTCAAAGCAAACGGTGTTCGCTTCAATTTGCTTTCTAAGGGCCTCTAATTCTCTGATAAGCTCGTCCTTGGTTTTGTTTTTATCGGTTTTCATTATCGCATCCCATTAATTAGACCGGTCGGTCTAGTTTGGCTAAAGCTAATCGCCTGCTTCTTCAGTTACAGAACCGGTCGGGGCTCATTTTTTTAAAAGGTGATCAAAAATAAATTTGCGGTGATTTTTAAGGGGATCCAGGCTTCTGGTCAGCTTCATCTGTATAACAGCACCATGCCAGCTGGCGATGATGAACCTGGCTGTGTCTTTTATATTCAAACTTTTCATTATCTTACCATCATTCTGAGCCGCTGACAGCACCTGACTGTATGTATCGATCATCATATCCATGGCTTCACTGAGTTTTTTGCGAAAGGCCGGGCTTAAGCCCCCCATTTCCTGGGCGAGATTGCCGATGGGGCAGCCGCCGGCGTAATTTTGGGACTCAAAGTATTCCATGAAGGCGGTTAAAAACGTATAAATCCGGCTGAGCGGTGAAATCCGGGTGTCTTCCAGCGTTTTTTTGGCAATTTGCTGAAAATGGGCCGAAAAATGATCAATAATTTGAAGTCCAAAGTCGTCTTTGCTTTTAAAATAATTATAAAAAGATCCTTTGGGCACGCCGGCGGCATTCAGAATTTCCTGGATGCCAGTATGGTTGAATCCCTTAAGATGGATGATTTCAGCCCCCGTTTCAATGATTCTGTCTCGGGTGTTTGGTTGCATGCAATCCCTGCTGTAAATTGAATTAGAGAACGAAAGATCTGTATGCTTAAATAATATTAGACCGGTCGTCTTGGATTGTCAAGTTAGTGAAAGCGATTTGGCCAAACCAGGAGATGAACAAAAGAAAGGCTATTTTCCCGTCCATCGCAACCAGATCGCCGCGGTCCATCCCCAAATCGCGTTAAATACCAACACCGCCAGGGGAGTGAGCAGGCCAAGGTCAACACCCATCATGCCTTTATTGGCTTTCATCGGAAAAACCACAAAAAGCTGTATCAGGGTGGGGCCCAGGCTGAAAATAAAGCCCCGTGACCAAACCCGGGTCGTCAGGATCGGCAGAAGAAACAGCATTCCCCAGATTCCGCCCCACACCAACCGGGGATATAGAAATGCCGGAGTCAGCTTTGGTGCAATTTTTATCCCCAGGGCCGCTGTTATGCCAAGATCTCCGGAGATCCAGACCGCCAGGCTGTTGAGCAAAGCCCCCAAACACCCCGCTGCAAATACCAGACTCGCTTTTTTTGCTAAATTTCGCATATTGCTTTCCCCCTCTACCTTGAATGTAATTCCCTAAAATAATCATCTTTACTGTTTAAGTCCAAAAGGAAAGTTCAAAAGATTAGCATCACCTTGCGGACGCATTTTTTAACAGAATAAGCCGCACCAAAATCTATGTAATTAAGCTTGCATTTTTTCAAAAGGGTGTTATGTTTTACCCAATCAATAAAGGCCCGCTCTTAATTGGCGGGCCGGTTTCGTTCTAAAGGAAAGATCCATTTGTCAAAGTGGCACCCTGCAGTATGGAACTATGAGAATTATTTGAAAGGAGGATGTCACAATGGCCAGTGGAACCGTAAAATGGTTTAACAGCAGCAAAGGTTATGGCTTTATAGAGCAAGAGGACGGCCCGGACGTATTTGTTCATTTTTCTGGAATCAATTCAACCGGCTTTAAATCTCTTTATGAAGGCGACAGCGTCACATTTGACATTGAGCAAGGCCCCAAAGGCCCTGCAGCAATTAATGTAAACGTTGCCTAAACGGCTGTTTCAAAGCTAAAAAAGGGCATTCCCTCAGTTCACGAGGGAATGCCCTTCTTGTTTTGGATATAAGAAGCAATTTTTTCGGTTTCAAAAAAGCCTAAATTTTTGAAATTGTTGATCCGGGCAGATAGTAAAAATCGCTGTCGCGCTTTTCGGTCAGCCCGAATTTCGGGCCGGGCCGGTCATTCCAGAATTTCAAGGACGATGCGCCTTTTTGCTTTTCCGGATGCTGCGCTCAATATGGTCCGGATCGCCTGAGCCGTCCGGCCGTGCTTACCGATAATTTTTCCCATATCTTGCTTTGCGACTTTAAGTTCCAATATCAACGTCTGACCACCTTCAACTTCAGTCACCGTCACCTCTTCCGGCCGGTCAACAAGTGCTCGTGCAATTTCGCTGATCAAATCTTTCATAGCCCCAGGTCCTTCGTTAGCTGTTAAGTATTATAGCATCCCGAGCATCGAGGATTTTTCCGGAATTCTGTCCTGTTTGGGTAAAACCCAGCATACCTGAAGTCCACCCGGATGTCAAAAGAAGAAAATATGAAGGCTGCTAGCAAAAGAACAGGTAAAGAAAAGGGCGGCTCATACGAGTCGCCCGTTAAGGAGGAGAACAGATGATGCTCTGTAGGCTGCAGATGAACACCTGTCCATAACTAAAATTTAAGACCTTGCAAGCATATGTCAAACCTGAAATGAGTCTTTCGAAATTTAAATAAAACGTTATCAGCGGAAGCAATCCGCCCGGGGCCTATCAGCGGTCCCGGGCGGGGTTTTGAAGTGCCCGCTAGCGCGGTTTTCCCATGAGCATCTGAGCCTGAGCCGCAGTGATGGTTCCGTCTTTAACCCCGTTCTCGATCAACAGACTCATCAGCTCCCGCCGCTGGGAGCGATTTTTCATTTTTTCGATAATGTCTTTGGCCTGTTCCGGAGTGATGGTTCCGCTCCCGGCAGACTTTTGAATCAACTCAATGGACTTTATGCGCATAGCCGTATGAAACGCCTGGCGGTCGATGTTTAGTTCCCGCATTGCGTTACCCATGCGCTGATCTTTGAGTTTGGTCTGAATGGCTTCTATCGATTGCCCCGATATATCTGAAAGCGCCTGAGCCATCATGTTTTTTTGTTGATATTTGACCAGCAGCGTCAGGGCAAAGTCCTTGTGGGGGCGGTGAAAGCCGGCCCCCCGCCGGCCGCGGTTTCCCCAGTCGCCCGCAAATGCCAGCCCGGAAATAATGATAGCGGCTGCCATAACGCAAATGATGATGGTGTTTTTTGTTTTCATGATAACCTCCTTATCGTTTGGTTTTTAAATTTTGTGGTTTAACTTAAGGTGCTGTATATCCTGTGTTAAACCTAACAATTAGTTGTGGAGAAAATATGAAGAAAAAATGAAAAGATTATAGAGATTAAAAAAGCTGCCGGTTGAGCATGGTATTTTCCAGGCGGGGATCAATCATGGAGGGAATGTGAAGAACAGATGTGAAAGTCGTGAAGCGTGAAAAATGGATTTGAAATGCGTGTTGATATATAATAAAAATTATTTAATATGGTTAGGCAGAAAGCTCAAGAGAGGCAAATAAAACCACGAAGGGCACGAAAGGATTAAAGTAAAATTATGTGTTTTCCCTTTGTGATCTTCGTGTTCTTCGTGGTGAGAACCATATCAAATGATCTAACTGGATTTTCCCAGATAACCGCATTATTTAATATACTTTATACAGGGTTAAGTCGCCTTTCCATCCTCTGTAGCAGGCTACTGCGGCGGACGTGCGCTCGAAAGGCTTCGGCGGGCGAGGCAGAATTATTTGGATTTTTCTATTTATAACTAGACAATGCAATTCAAACTCTCTTATAAAATTTTTATCGCCTTTACCTTGACGTCGCTTATGGTTGTGGTCCTTATGGTTGGGCTCATAAGGTTTTATGTCGCTCGCAATTTTGCAGATTACGTCAACAAATCGCTGCTGGAAAGATACAGCGATGTCACAGCCGCGCTGGCCACCGAATATCAAAAACACAAAGGATGGCAGGCACTCAAAAATAATCCCGGACGCTGGCTGGAAATATTGAAATCCAGCCTGCCGCTTAAAGATTTTGACGTTCACAGAGCCATTCCACAACCACCCCATCCTGCCAATAAAGGATCCGACAATAGAGATCGTGGACGGCTGTTTCAGATGCCTTCTAGACGTATTCTGCGATTGGCCCGCAGGTTGGTGCTTTTTGATGCCGATAAACAGCACATCGTCGGCGGGCGCTCAAGGGTTTCGTATGACGGCTATACCCTGGAGGCAATTGTCGTCGATGACAAAAATGTGGGCTGGTTAGGCCTTCACAAAAGAGAGAACCTGACCAATCCCCTGGCGGTAGGGTTTTTAAAACAACAATCCCAGATGCTCTATTTTATCGGTGGCGGCATCCTGGTGTTGACGGCTATTGTTGCGCTGCTTTTATCCCGACACCTTCTGGCGCCTGTCCGCAGACTAACGGCCGGAACGCGGACCCTGGCGTCGCGTCGGTTCGATACCCGCATCGAGGTTAAGTCCAAAGATGAACTGGGACAGCTGGCCGCTGATTTTAATGCTATGGCGCAAACGCTGGAAGATTATGAACGCATGCGCCGGCAATGGATTTCCGATATTGCCCATGAACTCAGAACGCCCCTTTCGATTTTGCGCGGCGAAATCGAGGCGCTCAAAGACGGCGTCAGGCAGGTCAACCAAGATACCCTTGACTCGCTTTATTCGGAAGCCAGATATCTGAGTAAAATTGTGACCGATCTGCACGAACTGTCTCTGGCCGATACCGGGGCGCTCTCTATTCAAAAAGTGCCGGTTGATCCCGCGGCAATTTTAAATGAGACCCTTGGTCGTTTCAAACAGCGCTTCACCGAGAATCGGATTACGATTGAAAACAAATTGGAAAACTCGCCCCCTATTTTCGTCATCGGCGATGCCGACCGCCTGCAGCAGCTTTTTTCCAACCTGCTGGAAAACACCCTGCGGTATGCGGTTGCTCCCGGCACCCTGAAGATCGGGCATGAGCGCACTGAAAGTCGATTGGTTTTATTTTTCGAGGATTCCGGACCCGGCGTTCCCGCGGAAGCCCTGGATCGCCTTTTTGACCGGCTTTACCGGGTGGACCGCTCGAGAAGCCGCACCCATGGTGGAAGCGGGCTGGGCCTGAGTATCTGCAAGAGTATCGTGAACGTTCTCGGCGGAGAAATACGGGCGGTCAACGGGAATTCCGGCGGGCTGCGAATCGAAATCGAGCTTTCTCTGGCTTAAAATGATAAGTTATTCAGATATTACCCATGACTGCTAAACACATTCTAATTGTCGAAGACGAAGAGAAAATCGCCGACCTGCTTTGCGATTATCTGAAAGCGGCAGGCTTTCGGGCATCTGTCCAGAACAACGGCGACCGCGTTATTGCGCAGATAAAAAAAGACCCGCCCAATTTGATTTTGCTGGATATCATGCTGCCGGGCAAAGACGGGATGCAATTATGCCGGGAGATCCGTCAGTTTTCCAATGTTCCCATTATCATGATCACCGCCCGGGTAGAGGAGATCGACCGATTGCTGGGCTTGGAGCTGGGTGCAGATGACTATATCTGCAAACCGTTCAGCCCCCGGGAGGTGGTTGCCCGGGTTAAGGCGGTTTTCAGAAGGGTGCACGCCGAACCCAGAACGGCTCATCTGGAAGTCGGTTCGATTTCGCTGGACGATGAAACCCATCAGGTGATGATCGATAAAAAAATGTTGAACCTGACACCCAATGAGTTCGGACTTTTAAAAATCATGATGAATCGACCCAATCGCGTATTTTCAAGAAGTGAGCTCATCAACCGCGTCCAGGGCTATGATTTTGAAGGCTATGACCGCACCATCGACACCCACATCAAAAATCTGCGCAAAAAAATTGCAGAAATGCTACCCGGCCAGGAAATTATCAGCACGGTTTATGGTATCGGGTACAAATTCAACGCGGCCGCTGACTGAGTTTGATTGTCAATATACGTAACCGCTACTTTTATTTTTAGGCCGGATCGAACAAAAAACCAAACTTGATATGGTACCCAAAAGTAGAAAATAGTGAAGGCACGTGAAAGTGAGGCAGGCAACGGGTTCCTTTAGACCATGTAAAGGAAAGAAAAATGAATAATCTAGAAAGATACCTTACCTTAAGGCATCAG
>JASFPY010000143.1:0-6123 GCA_050115755.1 Desulfobacteraceae bacterium
CTCTCATACACGATTTTATGAAGACACTACCGGTTACCGCCTGACCGAGGCAGTTCAAATGCGCATCAACACCATGGGGATGATCCAGGATATCAGCCTGAACACCAAAAGCCGGCTCAATACGGATTTTACGCTACAGGAGCTCGACTATGAAATCAGTTCAGGCCGATTTCGCTTTTCGGTCCGCGGTGCTGTTGACGGAAACATCCTGCGCCTGACGACCGAAAGCGCCGGTTCAAGCCGTCACCTCGAAATTCCGGTTCAAGGTAAGGCTTACCTGATCAACAGTATTATGGGAGCCGTGGCCACCACCGATCTGCAGCCGGGTGATAAATATGTTTTTAATATCTTTGATCCGTCTTCTATGGGACAGGCTGAGGTCATTGCAGAAGTTATCGGCCAGGAGAACATTGATATCCGGGGCCGAAACCAGCCGGCCACCAAAGTTTCTTTGAATTTTAAAGGCGTCTCCCAACTGGCCTGGATTGGAGAAGAAGGGGACATCCTGAAGGAAAAAGGATTGTTGGGGATCCGTTTGATAAAAACGGAGCGTAAAGATGCCCTTGACGCACTTGCCATTGAATCCAGCCAGGATCTAACGAAGATTGCTTCGGTGGCCGCCAATATTACCCTTGACAACATTGAAGCCCTTGAGGTGCTAAAGGTTAAAATCCAGGGAATTTCCTCTGAAAAACTGCAGCTTCGGGGCGGTCGGCAAACATTTAACAAACAGGTTTTGACCGTTAAAAAAGAAGCCCTGACGAATCTGGCCTCTGAACTTCGGGCCGAAAATCTGGGGGCACTGGAAAAAATATTTTTAAAGCCCGGTCCGTTTATTCAATCCGATAATCAAAGAATCCGGGATCAGGTGTTAGAAATTTTAAAAGATAAGCCCGATGCCTCTCCGTTGACCCGGGCCAGAATGCTGCTGGATTGGGTGCATACCCATATTAAAAAACGACCGGTTTTGTCTCTGCCCGATGCGCTTTCTACCCTTGAAAATCGTGTCGGTGATTGCAATGAACATGCCGTGTTGCTGGCCGCTCTGGCACGGGCAGCCGGAATTCCCACCCGCATCGAAGCCGGGCTGGTATATTTAAAAGGTCGCTTTTATTATCATGCCTGGAATCTCATGTACCTCGGAAAGTGGATCACCGCCGATTCCCTCTTCGGACAGCTGCCGGCCGATGTCAGCCATCTGCGCTTTGCAACCGGCTCCCCCGAACAGCAGCTGGACTTAATGGGTATCATCGGCAAGGTTCAGTTAACGATAATACAATAGTCGGCTGTAAGTTGTCCGTCGTCAGTTGCCCGTTGAAAAACGAAACGCGCAACTTTGCAAACATCATATTTTCAATATAATAACATCAGACTACGGACGAATAACAACGGACCATTTCTTACGATTACAACTTGGCCAAAATCACCCGGAATTGTGCTATACTATATAAAATACTTAAACCGTTTATATTATGATCGAACTAAAAGACCTGACAAAAACATACGGCGAGTATCCGGCGGTGGATAACCTGAACCTTTGCGTTAAGCGAGGAGAGGTTTTTGGATTTATCGGTCCCAACGGCGCCGGCAAAACCACCACCATTAAAATGATGGGCGGCATTCTTGAGCCCACCAGGGGCACGGTGAAAATTGCCGGCATTAACATACAGAAAGCGCCTGAAAAGGCCAAAAGCAAAATCGGCTTTATTCCCGACCGTCCCTATCTGTATGAAAAACTCACCGGCATGGAATTTTTAAGATTCACCGCGGATTTATACGGGGTGTCTGAAGACGCCTTTGAGAAAACCGCTTTAAAAATCCTGACGGATTTTTCACTGGCGGATTGGGCCGATGAGTTGGTGGAATCCTATTCCCATGGTATGAAACAGCGGTTGATTATGTCAGCAGCCCTTTTGCATGATCCGGAAGTGATTATCGTGGATGAACCCATGGTGGGACTCGATCCGGCAGCCATTATTATGGTAAAACGTCTTTTTAGAAAGCTTGCCGGGCAGGGCGTCACCATTTTTATGTCAACCCATACCCTCAAAGTGGCCGAAGAAACCTGCGATCGGATCGGTGTAATTAACAAAGGCCGCTTAATTGCCATGGGAACAACCCAGGAACTGCAGCGGGAAGCCAACATCACCGAAGCCGATATCGAACGGGTGTTTCTGAACCTCACAAATAATGCTTCCTGAAAATGAACGACGTTCTTACCTTACTAAAACCCCGAATCCTGCAGCTTAAAAACCGCGGTCTTTCAAAAGCCAGCGGTAGGCGAAGTGCACGTATTTTTTTACTCGGCTCATTCGGCTTGCTTTTCTGGTGCGGCATATTCGCCGTTTCCTGGCGGGTTCTTTTTTATTTTAAGGGCATTGAAGATATTGGCGATATTCTGGGCTATAAGCTGCTGTCCATGATGCTCGTCGTGTCCTTTGCCCTGTTGCTTTTCAGCAGCATTCTTACATCCCTCTCCAAACTGTATCTTTCCCGCGACCTTTTACTGGTTCATTCCATGCCGGTTTCCAGTTACAAAATTTTTGTCACGCGCTGGATTGACAGCACCGTTGACAGTGCCTGGATGGTTATCATCTATACTTTGCCGGTCCTCATAGCCTATGGCATCGTCTATCAAATCGGCATCTTTTACTATGCTAACATCATAATTTCGATGCTGTGCCTGGCAACCATTGCTTCAGCCATCAGCACCCTGATGGTGATGACGGCGGTAATCTTTATCCCCGCCAGCCGGATGAAAAGTGTGTTTATTTTCATGGGGATTCTTTCTTTTGTGGTGATCTATCTGGCCATTCGCCTTTCAAAGCCGGAATTGCTGGTGGACCCGGAAGTCTTTGACACGGTTATGGTCTATATCACCTCGCTGCAAACACCTTCATCACCATTTCTGCCGAGCAGCTGGATATACGACAGCATCCGATCCGCGCTTTCGGGCTCGATCAAAGACAGTTTGTTTTTCACGGCGCTATCGTTGAGTTTTACGGGACTGATGGTGTTTGCCCTGGTCTTGGTTTCAGATGCCATTTATTTTAAAGGATTTTCAAAAACCCAAAATGCCCCGGCCCGCCTGTTTAAAAACAATATCGTCGGCGACCGTATCTTTAACTTCCTGCCGGGCCCGATCAAGTCGTTTACGGTCAAAGAGATAAAAACGTTCCTCCGTGATCAGACCCAGTGGACTCAAATTTTTCTGATTGCCGCACTGGTCGTGATTTACGTTTATAATTTCAAGGTCCTGCCCCTTGAAAAATCACCGATAAGAACCGTGTACCTTCAAAATTTATTCTCATTTTTAAACATGGGCCTGGCGTTGTTTGTTCTGACAGCCGTCACCGCCCGTTTTGCCTACCCTGCGGTCAGTATGGAAAGAGAGGCCTTCTGGCTTGTCAAGACCTCGCCGCTGTCCATCAGAACATTTTTATGGATTAAATTTTTTATCTACTATTTTCCGCTGCTGATTTTAACCGAGGTGCTGATCATTGCAACCAACATCCTGCTCCAGGTCACCCCTTTTATGATGGCCCTGTCCACCCTCACGGTTTTTTTTATTGTCCCCGGTATCGTGGCCATGGGCGTCGGCCTGGGGGCCGCCTACCCCGATTTCAAAGCCGAAAATCCGACACAGACAATAACCAGTTTTGGCGGATTGGTCTTTATGATCTTCTGCGCCGGATACATCGGTCTGGTTGTTCTCATCGAGGCGGGACCGGTTTACCATCTTTTTATGGCCGGCATCCGCAACAAAGACATCAGTCTTTCCGCCTGGATCTGGATTTTCGGCTCATTTGTCATGGTGCTGATTATCAGTTTGCTGGCGCTGGCCCTGCCGATGCGATTTGGTGAACGGCGCCTGTCCAAATTGCGAACCTGAGCCCTTTCAGCATTCCAAACGCTGCAAGCACCCACCGTTAAATTTTTCATCTTGACAGATTAAATGTTTACATTTATATTTACATTTATATTTACATTAGCACGTCGCCAGTGTGTCAGTCAGCTGCCAAGCGTTACATTTGTTTAATTGGTTTCATTGGTTCGGTTTAAGCCAACCAATTCAACCAATAAGACCAATCAAACCAATTGAACAGGCCCTTGAACCCTGAACGCTTGAATTGCTGAACCTTGAACCTTAGACCTGCAACCTTGTATCGGAGGTCCCATGCAACCCCAGCTGACACAAAAACAGCAGCGTTTTCTGGATTATCTCCAGCGGAAGATCACCAAAAACGGTCTGTGTCCCAGCCTGCGCCGAGCCGCAGCGGACCTGGGAGTCAGCCATGCCGCCATCGCCCAGATGCTTCGTGCGCTGGAGGAAAAAGGTTATGTGAGACGGGAAGGTCGCTACAGCCGCAAGGTTTATCTGTTAAACCGCACCCACGAGGCAGCGGCTTTACAGCGCTGGCGCGAAATCCCGATTATCGGTCGGGTCACGGCCGGTCTGCCAATGTACGCCCAGACGGAGTGGGACGGCAGCATCGTGCTGGACGCCGCCATTTACCGCAGCCAAAACCTTTTTGCCCTGCGCGTCAAAGGCGATTCGATGAAGGATGCCGGCATCCTCAGCGGCGATCTGGCAATTTGTGAACCGCGCCAGTTCGCGCAGAACAGTGAGATCGTCGTGGCGCTCATCAACAGCGAGGACGCCACCGTCAAACGCTTCTTCTTACATGATGACCACATTGAGTTGCGTCCGGAAAACAGCGACTACGCCCCCATGCGCTACGGCTTCAACGAGGTGCTGATCCAGGGCAAAGTCATCGGCATCCACCGCGGGCCGGAAGGCGTCAAATGAACACGCTGCGCGTTTGAGGAGCGGTCCTGCGGACCTCTAAGAGCGCTGCGCTTGAAGAGCAGCCCTGCGGGCTTTGAGGAGCGGGCTCACGGCCTTAAGGTTGCAGACAAGAGGTATTCTTTCGCCTCAAGCGAAGCGCTCCTCGAACGGAGCGCATCGAATGCGCGGAGTGCTCCTCTAGTTCCGCCGAATATGGGTGGAACAATCCTCCAACAGGATATGATGGCGTTGCACAAGCGTTTGCAAAACCCCTTGATGTTAAAACGAAAATGAACACCGAACAAAGAAATACCGGTTGCCGGCTCCGCGTCGGCACCAGCGGCTATTCGTATGCAGAGTGGGTCAACGCCGGTTTTTACCCGCCGGGCACCCGTTCCGGCCAGATGCTGCCGTTTTACGCTCAAACGTTTCCCATCACCGAACTGAACTTCACCTGGTACCAGATGCCGAAAGCGGCCGCGATCGAACGCCTGCGCCAGCAGGCACCGCCCGATTTTTGCTTTGCCGCCAAATTGACCCGCACCTTAACCCATGAGGTGGATCCCAACCAATGGCGCGGGCAGGCCGCCCGGTACCGGGACGGCATGGCACCGCTCACCCAGGCTCGTCAGCTGACGGCTGTTCTGCTGCAGTTTCCGCCGAGCTTTTCCCGGGCGCCGAAAAACCGCCGCTATCTGGCCGCCCTTCTGAACGAACTGGGCGGATTGCCGCTGGCGGTGGAATTTCGTCATGCTTCCTGGGCCACAGATCGGGTTTTTGCCGAACTGGAACGCCGCCGCACCACTCTGGTCGCCGTGGACGAGCCGAATCTGCCGGGCCTGTTCCCGCAGCTGGACGTCGTCACCAACCCGGACCTTTTCTACATTCGGTTTCACGGCCGCAACGCCGGAGGCTGGCGCTCGGGCAATATGCAAATGCAGTTCGACTACGACTACAGCAATGAAGAGCTGCAGGGATGGGCCGATAAAATCATCGCCCCCATGACCCGGCAGGCCGCCAGCGGCGTGATTTTTTTCAACAATCACGTTCGCGCCCAGGCCCCCAGAAATGCCCGGCGTCTGATCAGTCAGCTGATCGAGAAGGGTCTTCTCTAAGTTTTGGGTTCAAGGACTTGTTCGATTGGTTTTATTGGTCTTATTGGTTGAATTGGTTGTCTTAAACCGAACCAATTGAACGAATGAAACCAATTAAACAAATGTAACGTTTGCAAGCTCGCCGACAATTGAACTTGTGAGCGCATCTGAAAAACGCTGAACCTATGAGCCTTTATAATCGTTCGATTATCCATTTAAATGTGGCCGATTTTGCCGTGG
>JASFPY010000144.1:0-6121 GCA_050115755.1 Desulfobacteraceae bacterium
TCAATCTTTCAATTACCTGAGCCGGTGTTTCTTTGCTGAGGAGCGACTTGAATTGGGCACGGTAGTTCCTCACCGCACTGATCCCCAGCACCTGAATATCATAGACCTTCCACAGCCCTTTGCGCTTGAACATCCGCAGGTCAACCGGAATTTCTTGTGCCTTCCAGACGACTTTGATACGAACCAGCGCCCGCCTTGTGGATAACATTTGTTGGCTCACATAAATAAGTCTTTCGTCTTTGTATTTTTCCTGTAATTGACCCATATAAAATCTGCCTAAAAATTCGGCAAATAACCGGACAAATGCTTCTCTTTGCAAAGGGGTAAAATTTTTCCAGTTAGCAGCCAGTACGAGCCTTGAAAATTCCCGAAAATCAAACATCTGTTCCAAAATTATGCGGAGTTTGTGCTGTTGGGCATCTTTTCGATCCGCATTATTAAACTCAGGATCGTTTAAAATACCAAGACCCTCTTCAACGCCCCTCTGCAGCGCTTCAATCGGCTGATCCCCTCCCGCTATTGCCGGGATCACCGTTAAAAACAGGAGGCAACCCAGTAGAATATTTCGCATTAAACCGATCCTTAAGAAAACAATGGTATTCGTTGAATTATGAACTATCCCGCTGGCTGTCAATGGATTTTGGAGGGTGCGTCTAGCATATATTCAACTGATGGTTAAGTTAAGAGAAAAACTGAGGCCGTTTGACTTCTCAAACGGCCTTTTAAATTTAGCAGCATATATTGCTAAATGAAGCTCCCCGCAAAAAGCTGCGGGGTATTCAGGCGAAGGCGAATAAAAATTTCTGTTACCACGAAACTCACGAAGGGCACGAAGAAGGAAATAAAAATAATTTGTATTTATCTTCGTGCGTCTTCGTGTTCTTTGTGGTGGTATTACTTCGCAGGTGCCGGCTCTTCCGGTTCCGGTTCTTCACACACCAGGGTCGGATCGGCCATCAGCGCCAGATCCGCATAGCGCGCATTGAATTGCGCTTCCAGTTCAGCGTGCAGCTTCTCGGCCTCTTCCGGGAAGGTTCGCTTCAGTGATGCATACCGAATCTCGCCTTCCAGAAATTTGCGCAGGCTGCCATCCGGTTTTTTGGAATCCAGGATAAAGGGATTTTCTCCCTGCGCCTTGAGCGCCGGGTTATAGCGATACAGCGGCCAGTAACCGGATTGAACAGCCAGTTTTTCTTCTTCCTGACTTTTGCCCATTCCAGCCAGGATGCCCTGATTGATGCACGGTGAATAAGCCAGAATCATCGAGGGCCCATCATAACGCTCGGCTTCCAGAAAGGCCTTCATCAACTGCTGTTTGTTGGCGCCCATGGCCACGCTCGCGACGTAAACGTATCCATAAGACATCATCATCTGCCCCATATCCTTTTTGGGCGTCTTTTTGCCGGAGGCCGCAAACTTGGCAACTGATCCGGTCGGCGTGGCCTTTGAAGACTGCCCGCCGGTGTTGGAGTACACTTCGGTATCCAAAACAAGGACATTAAGGTCTTCTCCGGTTGCCATCACATGATCAATACCACCGAAGCCAATATCATAGGCAGCGCCGTCGCCGACAAACACCCAGTATGATTTTTTGGTAAACAGTTTCGAGTAGGCGGCGATTTCAGCCAGAAGCGTATTATCGTCCTGCGCGCTAAAAAGCGATTTGAGCTGATCTCCGTATTTTCTGGAACCTTCAGGATCTTTGAAGTTGTCCAGCCAGCCTTGCATGGCATCTTTGATCTTCTGGGGAACGTCGGCATTTAGGACCTCTTTCATCAAATCCGCGACCTTATGGCGTTGTTGCAGGGCGCCTAAAAACATGCCGTAAGTAAATTCAGCCGTATCTTCAAACAGAGAGTTTCCCCATGTGGGGCCAAAGCCGTCTTTGTTGACGCAGTAAGGAATCGCAGGTGCTGATCCTCCCCAGATCGAACTGCAGCCTGTGGCATTACCGATAACCATGCGCTCTCCGAACAACTGGGTCAATAGCTTGGCATAAGGGGTCTCACCACAGCCGGCGCATGCCCCAGAGAATTCAAGCAGCGGCTGGCAAAATTGGCTGCCTTTTACCGTGGTCCGGCTGACCACATTGTCGCGCACCGGCAGTTCCACGCTGAACTCGTGAAACGGCACCTGCAGCGGCGTCTGGGTGTCCAGCGGCTTCATGACCAGCGCTTTTTTCTTGGCGGGACAGATATCCGCACAGTTGCCGCATCCCATACAATCAAGGGTATTGACCTGAATCCGGAAATAGAATTCTTTTAGGTCTTTGCCCACCGCCTTCTTGGCTTCAAATCCATCGGGGGCCTTGGCCAATTCATCCTCTGTCAATAGCACCGGGCGAATGCTGGCATGCGGGCAGACCATTGCACACTGGTTACACTGGATGCAGTTTTCCATGATCCATTCCGGTACGTTGATCGCAACCCCGCGTTTCTCATACTTGGTGGTGCTAACCGGAAATATGCCGTCCGGTTGAAAAGCGCTGACCGGAAGTTTGTCGCCCTGCTGTGCTAACATCGGACGCATTACATTTTTAACAAAATCTGGCTCGTCCTTTTCCGATACGGATTCAGCGGTTGCATCGGCCCAGGATTCGGGATATTCGATTTCCACAAGATTTTCCAGCGTCTGGTCCACAGCTGCATTGTTCATATCCACAATTTTCTGGCTCTTTTTGCCGAACATTTTTTTGATTTGATCCTTCAGGTAAGCAATGGCTTCATCGACCGGAATAACGTTGGCCAGTTTGAAAAAGGCGGTCTGCATGATCATATTGATGCGACCGCCCAACCCGACTTCACCGGCTATTTTTTCAGCATCGATATTGTAGAACTTGAGCTTTTTGCGGGCGATGGTGCGGCGCATGTCAGCCGGCAGCTTTTCTTCCATCTCCTCCGCCGACCATGACGAATTGAGGACAAATGTTCCACCGTCTTTAATACCCTCCAGCACATCGTATATGTCCACATAAGTGGCTTTGTGGCAGGCAATATAATCAGCGGTGTCAATCAGATAGGTGGATTGAATCGGGTTGTGGCCAAATCTCAAATGTGAAATGGTGACGCCCCCTGATTTTTTGGAATCGTAAGCAAAATACGCCTGGGCATACATATCGGTGTTATCCCCGATAATTTTTATAGCACTCTTGTTGGCGCCTACTGTTCCATCGGCGCCAAGACCCCAGAACTTGCACTGAACGGTGCCTGCCGGGGTGACATCCAGGCTCTCTCCCACATTCAGCGAGGTGCCGGTGACATCGTCGGCAATTCCCACTGTAAATTTGTTTTTGGGGCTGGCCGCTTTCATATTTTCATAGACTGCCAGGACCATGGCCGGGTTGAACTCTTTGGATCCAAGACCATAGCGACCGCCCAGAATTTTCGGCGTTTGGGCGCGTTCCATGTAAGCCGTGCAGACGTCCTGGTAAAGCGGCTCGCCCAGAGCGCCCGGTTCTTTGGTTCGATCCAGCACGGTAAGGGTTTTGGCGCTTTCTGGAATTGCAGCAAAAAGGTGTTCACTTGAAAACGGCCTATAGAGGCGCACTTTGACCAGGCCGACTTTTTCTCCCTGGGCAGACAGATAATTGGTGACCTCCTCGATGGTTTCGCATGAAGAGCCCATGGAGACAATGATGCGGTCAGCCTTCGGATCTCCCACATAATCGAAAAGACTGTATTGCCGTCCGGTCAAATCACCAACTTTTTTCATGTAATCGCTTACGATGCCGGGCACCTTGAGATAATAGGGATTGACCGCTTCTCGGCCCTGGAAATAAATATCGGGGTTTTGCGCGGTTCCTCTCAGTTCCGGCCGTTCCGGATTGGCGCCACGGGCGCGAAATTTGGCTATAGCCTCAAAATTTGTCAGTTTGGCCATATCTTTGTATTCGATTACGGTAATTTTTTGGATTTCGTGTGAGCTGCGAAAACCATCAAAAAAGTGCACAAACGGAATGCTGCTTTCAATGGCGGACAGGTGAGCGGTTAAACCCAGATCCATGACTTCCTGTATCGAAGCCGATGCCAGCAAGGCGAAACCCGTCTGGCGAACGGCCATAACATCCTGATGATCGCCAAAAATAGATAAGGCGTGGGCGGCGATGGCCCGCGCGGAAACATGCAGAACGGCCGGAAGAAGCTCGCCGGACATTTTGTACATGTTGGGGATCATCAAAAGCAATCCCTGGGAAGCGGTAAACGTTGTGGTCAACGCCCCTGCCGCCAACGAACCATGCACCGAAGCAGCCGCCCCGGCTTCGGATTGCAGCTGGCGAACAATCATGGGCTGGCCGAAAATGTTTTTGCGCCCTTCGGCCGCCCATTCATCAGCGATTTCTCCCATTGATGAAGACGGCGTGATCGGATAAAGGGTGGCCACATCGCTCATGGCGTAGGCCACATGAGCGGCTGCCGTGTTTCCATCCATCGTTTTCATATTATTGGTTGCCATAAGATACTCCCTGTTTCCATTTTGTAGTTCATAAAATTATGTAAGAAAATAAATTCATTCATTATTTTTTTCAGTTTAGAAGTTGTTCGTAAAAATCATTGCCCTTGTCATCAACGATAATAAAGGCTGGAAAGTCCTTTACGGTTATCAAAAAAACCGCTTCCATGCCGAGTTCTTCATATTCGACGGTCTCAACGCTGGTGATGCATTCCTTGCCGAGCCTGGCTGCCGGCCCGCCGATGGAGCCCAGATAGAACCCGCCAAACTTTTTACAGGACTCGGTGACTGTCCGCGATCGGTTCCCTTTTGCCAGCATGATCATCGAGCCCCCCTGGGCCTGAAAAATCGGGACATAAGGATCCATCCGAGCCGCGGTGGTCGGCCCGAAAGAGCCCGACGCATACCCGGGTGGTGTCTTGGCTGGCCCGGCGTAATAGATAATGTGATCTTTGAAATAGTGAGGAAGCGGCTCTCCGCGGTCCAGACGCTCCTTTATTTTGGCATGGGCAATATCTCTGGCGACCACAATCTTTCCGGTCAGCAGCAAAGGTGTCGCAACCGGATGCGGTTTCAATTGCGCCAGAACCCGATCCATGGACTGATTTAGATCGACGCGCACCGCATCCGTATCCGAGACATCGACCTGCGGTAAATATTGGGCCGGATTGATTTCCAGCTGTTCTAAAAAAATGCCTTTGGCGGTGATTTTGGCTTTGATGTTACGGTCTGCACTGCAGCTGACCCCCACACCGATGGGACAGGATCCGCCGTGACGGGGCAATCGGATCACCCGGGCATCCAGACAAAAATATTTCCCGCCGAACTGGGCACCAATACCCAGTTCTCGTGAGATTTTAAGCACTTGTTCTTCCAATTCAAGGTCCCGAAACGCATGCCCGGATTCGCTGCCTTCTGTCGGCAAGCCGTCCAGATACCTGGCGGTGGCCAATTTAACCGTTTTCAAATTAAATTCGGGCGAAGTTCCACCGATAACAAATGCCAGATGATACGGCGGGCAGGCAGCGGTCCCGATTGATTTCATTTTATCTTTCATAAAATCCAGCAGACGCTGCGGAGTCAGTATGGCTTTGGTTTCCTGGTAAAGATAGGTCTTATTGGCAGATCCGCCGCCTTTGGCCAGAAACAAAAAATGATATTCATTTCCATCTACCGCATACAGCTCAAACTGGGCCGGCAGATTGCTGCCGGTATTTTTTTCTTCATACATGGTCAGGGCCGCATTCTGAGAGTATCGCAGGTTGCCTTTGGTGTAAGCATTAAAGATGCCTTTTGAAAGCGCTTCTTCATCCCGATAACCGGTCCAGACGCTCTGGCCTTTTTTCCCGATGACAATGGCGGTTCCAGTATCCTGACACATGGGAAACTCGCCTTCGGCCGCAATTACCGCATTTTTTAAAAGCTCCAGTGCAACGGTTTTGTCATTGGCAGTGCTCTGTGCATCATCGAGTATGGCCGCCAATTGCTTCAAATGCGAGGCCCGCAAAAAATGCGATACGTCGCCAAACGCCTGCTCGGCCAAAAGGGTTAAGCCTTCCGGGGCCACCCGCAATAGCCGGGTTCCGTCAACGTCGACCGCAAATATATGATCTGCTGTCAGCAAACGATATTCGGTGGGATCATCCTTCAGGGGAAACATTTCCTGGTAGGT
>JASFPY010000145.1:0-6075 GCA_050115755.1 Desulfobacteraceae bacterium
TAAAATTAAATATAAAAATTATATGCTTGACTTCAGAAATATAGGATGTCCCCATCTTTCCTATGCGACAAATTTAGATTACTCCGGCCGGTAGGGCTTGCCCAGGGCAGAAGGCGCCATGCCTGAAAACATATTCAGCACGGCCTTTACATGCGCTTTGCCCTCCGCCCAGATGGTTACGGATTCTTTTTGAGCAACAGACATAATCAGCAGCGTAAAGATCATCAGCGGGAAGGGTGCCACCTGGAAGACCTGGGCCGGAACCGAGGGCAGCCATCCCTGAAGGTAGATCCCAAAAACCTGCAGAAAAGAAAAAAGATAGGCCCCGATTGCCGCCCTTACCGGATTCCAGGCGCCAAAAATCACCAGCGCCAGCGCGATCCAGCCGGTTCCTTCGGCCCCCTGGGGACGCCCCCAGCCGGGTTTGGTGGCCAGTGAAAATGTCGCCCCGGCCAGCCCGACCAGCAAACCACCACAGACCGCATAAAGCAGCTGCAGTCTTTGAGGATTAATTCCCCGGGCAAATGCAGCCCGTGGGTGTTCGCCGACCGATCGCAGCTCAAGACCATAGGGTGTGCGGTAAATATACCACCAGCAAACAAAAATCATCATAAGGCTGAGATAAACCGGTAAATTGTGTTCAAAAAAGAGGTCGCCCAAAAATGGAATCCGATCCAGCAGCGGCAGCGCAAGCGGTTTTACCTGGGGGCCCTGTATGCGGGAGTACGGGTTGCCGATAAAATAGGCCAGGTCGCGTCCCATCAACGTCAGGACGAAACCCACCGCCACCTGGTTCTGGCCCAGATAAATACTGAAGACGGCCACAACCAGTGCCATCAGCGCTCCCACCAGGGCGCCGGCGGCAAATCCGGCCAGGACACTGTTGGTTTCATAGGCGATGGCAAAGGCCGCCATGGCGCTAAGCAGGATGGAGCCGTCCAGAGAAAGGTTGATCAAACCGGCCTTCTCCGTAATGGTCTCGCCCAGGGCGGCCAGCACAATGGGTGCAGCACCGGCGACGACACCGGCAAGCAAAACAGTCAAATTAAGCTCTATCATGGCTTCACAATGGATTGCTGGAGTATTGGCGCACTGGCGTAATGGTTCCAAACGGGCATGGAGCATGGGGCATGGGGCACAGGGTTGAACTTCTGATTTGTTGTTTTGATTCTCATCATTGTCACGCTATGCCCCATGCGCGATGCCCTTTGCATTTTTCTTTTGCCAGGCATGGACGCCGAGGGCCGCCAGCACCAGGGCCCCCTGAATAACACCGCTTAGAGAAGAATCCAGTTCCAGCGCCATGGGCAGCTGGATGCTGCCGACATTTAAACAGGCAAAAAACAGGGCCACCGGCGGCACCAGCCAGATGTTGTAATTGGCCAGCATCGCAACCAGCAGGGCCAGATAACCGTAGTTGCTCGATATGGCCGGAAGCAGGCGGTGGTAGACCCCAACGACCTGAAGGCTTCCGGCAATCCCGGCAAATCCGCCGGCAAATATCATGGCAAGCACCATATTGCGGGCCGGTTTAAGCCCAAACAAATACGCAGCAGAGGGATTGCTTCCAACGGCTTTTAAATTCAAGCCGATTTTGGTGTAGCGTAAAATTAAAGCGGTTAAAATCAGAGAAACACATACGATGGCCAGTGCCGGCAGCGACAGGCGGATCGATGCCAGTTGGGATAGCCATAAATGCGGTGGGAAGACCTCGGTGCCGCTCATGGATGCCACGCCCGGCCGCTTCCAGGGACCGAATATGAGCCAGAGAATGATTCCCTGCGCCACAAAATTGAGGCCGAGGCCGGCAAAAATTTCATTGACGTCGCCTTTGGTCTTCAGGAAGCCGGCGATCAGCGCCCAAAGCGCACCGCCCATTAAACCGGCAGCAATTGAAAGCCAAATAACCATGGCCGGCATCTGGCTTTCCAGCCCGAAACGCAGCGCGGCCGTGGAAAAAATGGCACCCATCATGACCTGGCCTTCAATACCGATGTTCCAGAGGCCGATGCGAAACGTGAAAATCAGACCGCAGGCGCAGAGGGTAAGCGGAATCCAGGCTTTGATGACATGGGCAAACTTAAGCCAGGACCCAAGCGATCCTTTAAATATATGATAATAGGCTGCCAGCGGTGGAGCTCCGGCAACGATCAAAATCAGGGAAGTGAAAAAAAACACGGCACCCATGGTCACGATCACCTGGCGGAATTGCCTTTTTAAATTATCAAATCTGTTCGCAAGAGGTGCTGTCATAAATATCTCGATCGAAATCTAGCTTTTAACTCTGGGCGTTCATCAAATTCGAAATTCAAATATCGAAATCCGAAACAAATCCGAATATCAAATGACCAAAATTCAAAACAAGTTTGGAACATTCGTTTTTATGATTTGGAATTTGTTTCGAATTTCGTTCAATTTCATAAAATCAGGCATGCTTCGGATTTAAATGCTTATTGAATTAAGCAACGATACTACGCGCAAAATCAAGAAATTCGACTTTTCAGACTTTGCCTGCAATTGCCCTTCCCAGTTCCTGAACGTCGGTGTTTGAGGCTTCAACCTCTTTTATAATGCGACCGTTGAAGAAAACCAGCACGCGATCGGCTACCATCAGGATTTCATCCAGCTCGGGGGAAGAAAAAACGATACTGGTCTTTTTTGCGCAGTAAGTGTGTAAATGCTGCCAGACCCAGTTGACGGATTCAATGTCCAAACCCCGCGTTGGATTTTCAAGCAGCAACAGCACCGGATTGGCGGGTAGAAAAGACAGTAAAAGCCGCTGCTGGTTGCCTCCGGAAAGTTCTTCAACCACAGATGCCGCCTGGCCTTTGATTCGAAAATTATCAATTTGCCGTTGCGCCGCTTGAAAGGCATCCTGCCAGCGCACCATGAATTTGTCCCGGCTGCCCTGAAGGGCAAAATGCTCGGTTATGCTTAACCCTGAAATCAACCCTTCTTCAAGACGGGATGCCGGAAGAAAGGTAACCCCCTGGCTTTTGAAAGCGTGGTGGTCCTTCCCGCGCATGTCGCGCCCCGGCAACCTTACCGACCCCCGCGTTGCCCGCTTTAGGCCACCGGCAATTCGCAGAAAAATTCCCTGCCCGCTACCTTCTAGTCCCGCCAGCCCGACAACTTCACCCTCGCGGATGACAACATTACAATCCATTAATCCGGCCCGTCCACCGCTGCCGGACACACCGGTCATCACCAGCGCCTCGCTGCCAGGCGTCTCTGAGCAGCGGGCCGGAAAAACCGGCGGGGCGCCGAACATCATTTCGAGAAGTCTCCGAGAATCAAAAGGCCCATTCATTTCGCCGCTGACCTCGCCATGGCGAAAAACGGTGACCCGATTGCACAGCGCCTCGACATCTTCCAGCTTGTGCGAAACCAGGATGATGCTTTTGCCCTGGAGTGCCAGTTTCTTGAGGGCATCAAAAAGAACCTCTTTCTGGGTGCTTGAAATTCCGGTGGTGGGTTCATCAAGGATCAGCACCTCTATGCCAAGGGCCATGAGCCGAAGAATTTCAAGCTGCTGTCGTTCGCCGATGGTCAGTGTTTTTAAAGCCGCATCCGGCGGCAAAATAAAATTCAATGACTCCGCCAGAGCATTAAAGCGCGTGCTGAATTTTTTCTTCTGCGAGCCAAGGCCATTGGTTTGGCCCAGCATAAAGTTATCCAGCACGGACAACAGCGGGAAATCAAGGGGATCCTGGTATAGCATGCCAATGCCCAGGGCTGCAGCGTGAGCCGGATTTCGGTAATCAACCGCAGTGCCATCTATAAAAATTTCACCACGGGTTTGATGGCTAAAACCCGCCAGAATTTTCATCAAGGTGCTTTTACCGGCACCATTCTCTCCCAGGATTCCGTGGATCTCACCGGCACCAACCGTCAAATTAATCCCGTTGTTGGCTTTTACGGGTCCAAAATATTTATGAATATCGCGCAGCTCAATATGCATGTGACATGGATGCGTTAAAATAGGATTGGCTTTTGGAACCTTAATAAACGTATTCGGCCGAAAAAGTAAACAGGTTTTAAGGGCAAAGGCGTGCGGCGCTTAAGGTATTGGAAAACAAAAAGTGCAGAGGGCTCTCTACCGGTCCCCCTGCACTTTGCGTTTACCATTGAATTTAAATTAAAACTTGTTAAGATCTCTTAATCAAGACACTTTGCGCCATGCCCCATGCGCTATGCTTTATTTGGCGCTACTCTGGCCTTCAATACCCTCCAGCAGCTGTTCCATGTACCAGACCTGCTTGTCACTTGCGCTTTGACCGGCCTTGACAAACGAACTGCCGTCCTGATAATTCAGCGGGCCTTTGAACAGATTGATTTTGCCTGATCCCAGGTCTTTAATGAAGGCGTCCAGTTGCTTTTTCGCCGAGGCCGAAAGTGCCGCACCGGCAACAAATCCAACCGTGCTGCTATCCGGGTCATTGATATCTTTCCAGTCCGGTTCCAGCCATATCCACTTGGATTGCCATTTTCCGGAAAATGCAGCCTTCACAAAGTCCACATACCCCGGACCCCAGTTAAAGTATGGCACACCGAGGCAGACCTCCGAAGCGCCTTCACAGGCACCGATGTAATCATACGGAATGGCCCAGACTTCCTTGCCTTCCTGCTTTTTCTGTTTGGCCACCACAACCGCTTCGGTTGTGTCGATGCCGGAGATGACCACATCATAGCCGTTATTGAAAAAGTTCTGAGCGACCTGGGTCGGATCCGCCGTGACGCCGGGGATGTTGAACCAGAAGCCAATCCAGGTAACCTGAAATTTCAATTGTTTCGGGTCTTTTTTGAGCACATTTTCCCATGCATATTTTGCTCCCAGATAAGCGCTGGCAACCAGACGACGTGTCTCTTCGTTGATCAGCGGCCCCAGATAACCCAGCTTACCGGTTTTGGTGGTCAGTGCTGCGGCAAAACCGGCCATCATCTTGCCGTATACCATGCGCCCCATTAAATTGCTCAGGTTCTTGGGGGCCTTGCCGGTCAGCACATCGTCTCCGGAAATATGAATAAAATAAATATTCGGATGCATGGCCGCAGCTTCACGGGTGCCATCTTTCATGTCGTCGGAGTTGGCGATAATCAGCTTGGCACCTTTTTCCACCATATCGTCAACCAGCTGCGGAATGGTGACCCCGGGACGATCTGCCGGATTGACCTTGTCGATATAAATCATCTTGGTTCCCGGCACCATTTTTTCAACATATTTGCCGCCGTCATAATGTGCTTGGCTCCAGCCGTGGTCGTTATAGGGACCGACAAGAAGCAACCCGAAGATATTGGGTTTTTCGGCTGCCAGCACGACAGTATTTGTTGCTAAAATGAAGGCAAAAACAAAAAAGATGGCTGCAAAAACGTAAATCGTTTTTTTCTTCATGAGCGTTCCTCCTTCGCAATGTGGAATAAGAAAGGCACATCGTGTTTGGCGGGATAAACGATATAATTCCTCATGGAATCCATTATCCCGGGCCGTTTGCCTGCAGCCCCAAATATCGACCTTTCCTATTCTTTTACCGGAATATTAAAAACAAAAATCAATATAATAACGTGCAAAAAGAAAGTCCTTTATAAATAAAAAACTTGTCCCGGGTCAAGTCCGAATTCTAATTTTTTATAAAATTATAACGGTTAAATTTCAGATAGTTACAAGCTGTCAAATGCTGTAAAATCGTTTTTCAAATGATATTAATGACAAAGCCCTCTTTTAATCTATAATTTTGTTGATTTTTTTATCCAATTGGTGCCTGTAACAAGGTTTTCACGTGAAACAACGTGAACCTGTTTTAAGTGCCCAGCTTTTTGACAAATATTTTTTATTGACATCATTCGTTATATATGAGCAACTGAAAGATTTCATACCTATATTATTTAAAGTCATTTCAGGTCTTTCGTCCCTTGCCCAAGCGGGTAAATGACATAATTCACAGGAGAAAAAGCTCAGAAAAGCCCAATCCTGAATTTGAGGCTTTTAAGGAGGCACAAATTGTTTGGCATTGAAAACATAACCAGCAATAACGGATGGGCCATGGCAGCTGTCGGCGCCTCAATCGTATTCTCCGG
>JASFPY010000146.1:0-6066 GCA_050115755.1 Desulfobacteraceae bacterium
CGGCAGGAAAAAAGCGATTAAAATCAGAAAGGCCTTTTGAAAAATTTCAGCTGAAAAGGCACTGACATCGGAAACCGCTTCGAACTGCAAGGTGTCAAGCCGCTCGAAAACGCCGCCGATCAGCTCGGCAATGTTCCAGAATATCCATGAGCCGGCGAAATAAAAAACGCCCATGGCGGTCATTAAAATTAAAACAGAGGGGATTTCTCTGCTCTGAGCAACCTGCCCTTTGCGTCTCGCCTCTTCTCTGCGTTTCGCAGTGGCTTTTTCTGTTCTTTCCTGACCGCCGCTTTCCGGCATAGTTTTCCTCGATTAAGCGTTAAGAAGCTGATTTCATCAGCAGAAAAATCATGTTGTTCAGGTTACTGAATATGGTTTTTAAAAAAGATGACAAATACGGCAAGCTGAAACCGATAAATAACAAACCGATAAAAATTTTTAGCGGCATGGCCACCAAAAAAACGTTCATCTGGGGCACTGTGCGTGCGATTAGGCCGAAAGCAACGCTGGTGAGCAATAAAGCAGCAATGACCGGAGCCCCGACTTTAATGGTGATCACAAACATATGACCGCCGAATTGAATCAACTGCTCAATCAGAGAGCCGCTGATCTTAAACCCGAATGGCGGCACCAGCTGAAAGCTTTCGGCCAGCGCCATTAGAAACCAGTGATGGGCATTAATGGTTAGGAAAATCAAAAAGGCAAACAACTGAAAAAATTGCGACAAAAGCGGTACCTGCTGACCGGCGGAGGGATCCATCACCTGGGCAAGTGCCAGGCCCATTTGATACCCTGATATCTGTCCAGCCATTTGCAGGCCGACGAAAATCAGATTAATGGCCGTGCCAATGCTGATTCCCAAAAGGATTTCGGCGGCGGCACCAATGGCGAAGCTGCCTAAATCCCTTAACACCGGAAAAGCCGTTTGGTCGACCAGCGGATACAAAACAATACTGGCGGCCAATGCCAGCCCGAGTTTAACTAAGATCGGTATGCTTTTGCTGTTAAATATCGGCATACTCATCAAAATGGCACCGACCCGCAAAAAAATCAGGAAAAGCACCTGTAACTGGATTAATGGAATGGAAATCGATAGCATTTTTGATCGTTGTCAACGCGCAATTTAATGAAACCCACGTTTTTTATCAGCGAATGTAAATCACAATATTGTTTAACAAATTCGTGGTAAACGTAAGCATGGTCTGCATCATCCACGGCAAAAAGAATAATAGCGCACACGCCACCGCCAGCATCTTGGGAATAAAGGTCAGTGTCATTTCGTTAATCGAGGTGGCGGATTGGAAAATGCTCACGAGCAGTCCCACCAACAGACCTGCCAGAAGCATGGGTGCCGCCAACATAATGGCTGTTTTAATGGCTTCAAAAAAGAATCCGGTTAGAAATTCGGTCGTCATTAAATAAAGCTCCTGACCAGCGAACCGATCAGCAAATTCCAGCCATCGGCCAGAACAAATAACATCAGTTTAAACGGTAGTGATATCATGATGGGAGGCAACATCATCATGCCCATTGACAGTAAAACACTGGCCACCACCATGTCGATGATCAAAAACGGAACATAAAGCAACAGGCCAATCTGAAAAGCTGTTTTAACTTCACTGATAATAAATGAGGGGATTAGAACCGAAATAGGAATATCATTGACATCATTGGGCCGTTCGATTTTCGCGATAGTAACGAACAGGGCCAGATCCTTTTCGCGGGTCTGCTTGAACATAAATCCCCGCAAGGGTTCAGCGGCTTTTTGCAGTGCCTGCCGTTGTTCAATTTTGTTTTCTAAATAGGGTTGCAGCGCCGTTTGGTTGACCTGCTGCCAGACCGGGGTCATGATAAAAAAAGTCAAAAAGAGCGCCAGGCCGATGATGACCTGGTTTGGGGGCATTTGCATGGTTCCCAGTGCTCGGCGTAACAAAGACAGCACAATCACGACTCGCGTAAACGAAGTCAGCATAATCAAAATGGCCGGTGCCAGAGAAAGAACAGTCATCAGCAAAAAAATCTGCAACACGACCGCCATTTTCCCCGGTTCCTGTGCTTGGTCCACGCCGATGCTGATAAAAGGCGCTGCAGTTTGCGGCGCTGCCGCTTCGCTGTTTCCAGAGATCATAAAAACCGCGCTCAGGGCAATCCCCAGAACCACACCGACAAACAGCAGCGGCTGCATTCGCTGCATGGGTCTGGCACCACCGGCAATATTTCGCTGCCGGCAATCGGAAATAAAATTCGCCTCAGATGGGCGATTGAGTGGTATCGCTTCGAACATCATTTATCGTTTCTATGCCCTATAAAACGACTGGTGATTTTGTTCAATTGATCGCTAAAAGACGGGGTCAGGCGCCCCGATCCCTGGTCATGAATTTGATCCAGAATGGTTTTGTCTTCTATCTTCGTCAGCAGACATATCGAATCACCGGCAATACCGACGACCAGTATGGCCCCGGGAATTTGCACCAGGGCGATATTTTTTTTAAGGCCGATGTACTGGTTGGCCAGCACGCGAACCATTTGTCCCCCCGAAGTACCGATGTCTCTGCGCATCACCCGCTTGGTGAAGTAAAAGAAGATTCCCAGCCCACCCAGTACCAGTGCCAGAGCGGCCAGCATTTTTAGCGCAGTTGCCAGCATGTCCGGCGTGGCATTCATTTCAACCTCTCAATACGTTCGCTGGGGCTGATTATTTCGGTCAGACGGATACCGTATTTTTCATTCACGACGACAACCTCGCCCCGGGCAATGAGTTTGCGGTTCGCCAGAATTTCCAGAGTCTCTCCGGCCAGTTTGGAAAGCTCCAGCACCGATCCCTGGCCCAGCTTCAGCAGTTCGTTGATCAATATTTTGGTGCGACCCAGCTCCACTGAAATTTCCAGGGGAATATCCAGCAAAAAGTCCATGTTACCCGTCAGCCTGCCATCGGCGGCAGCGTCTGATTTTGACTTCTGCGGTGCAACGGGTTCCCGCTCGGCCGGCGGTTCCACGCTCCCGGCCATCGCCGCATCCGGCTCAACGTCCAGTTGCTGTTCTTCTTTATCCGTATCCGCCATCGCTATTTTTTACCTCCATTTGAATTTACCAATTTTACAATTTCAACTGCACGGTTTCCCTTAATGACTCCCGGATAGCCGCGATATTTGGGAACCTGGTCAACACTGATAGGTATAAGATCCTCCGGGCCGGCTTTTAGATTAATAACGTCGTCGACCTGCAGACTTATCAATTCCCGCACGGTCTGCTGCGTTCTTCCCAGTTCCGCAATTATCGTAACCTGCGTATCCTTTAATAATTCTTTCAGTTGCGGCCTCCAGGCGTGCCCCATATCTTTTTCCCGCAGGTATTTCGGAGAAAATTTTTCTTTTATCGGCTCCAGCATCAGGTAAGGAATTGCCAGATGAAAGTTTCCGGAAAACGCCTGACCTTTTATCGTAAAGACAATGATCATCATGGTATCGCCGGGCGGCACCAGTTGGACAAAGGCCGGTTTGGTTTCGGTCTTTTTAAAGACGATCTCAACCGGATAAATCGTTGACCAGGCATGCGCAAAAGCGGCTAAAATATCAAGCCCGATCTTTTGAATCATGCGCTGTTCAATTTGTGTAAATTCGCGTACCTGAGTCGAAGGTTTTCCATCGCCGCCGAACATGCAATCGATTAGAGAAAAAACAAGATCGGGTTCGACACACAACAGGGCATTGCCGATAAGCGGTTCCATTCTGAAAACATGACAGCTCGTCGGACTCGAAAATGCAGTAATGAAGTCCTGATATTTAATCAATTCCGAGGAAACAAACTCAACGGCCATGGATTGCTGTAAAGCCGATGAAAGCGTATCGTGAAACATCCCGGCAAATTTGTCATAAACTTCTTCCAGGGCGGAGAATTGATCCCGCAGCATAATATTTTGCGATGTTAAATTATAAGGCGTCGCCGCAACATCTTTCCTGGCTTCTTGATCAAGATCAACATCGCCTCTTTCCATGGCGGAAAGCAGGGCATCAATTTCTTCCTGGGTGAGTATTTGATTTGACATAAGACAAAAATTTATTGAACGACAAACTCTGTAAAAAAGATATTGGTAACGACAGTTCTGGCGAACAGACTGTTGAGTTTGGCAATTATTTCATCGCGCAGCGCA
This sequence comes from Desulfobacteraceae bacterium, assembly GCA_050115755.1. GTDB lineage: Bacteria > Desulfobacterota > Desulfobacteria > Desulfobacterales > JAHEIW01 > JAHEIW01. Next base: position 4,151 of record JASFPY010000146.1, read on the forward strand.
ATCTTGCCTTCCATGCTGGCAATGTCATCAAATTGTTTGGATGGCAGTATCATCAGGATGCTGTCTCTGATCTGGGGCAGCTTTTTAGTTAGTTTTGCCGCATCAGCTGCTGCGGCCAGTTCAAGATCCATGGTCACCCTCAAATAACGGCTGCGTCCCGCATCCGCGAGATTGACGATAAACGTATCCAGGGAAAAAAGCGGCCCCAGTGTGGCGCTCTGCGCCTGCCCGTTTTGTGCAGCGACCGCCGTATTGCCAACGGTATTTAAAGTCGACAGCTTACTCCACATCATAAAAAACCCGGCTGTCAGGCCGACGGTCAGGACCAGTAAAACCGCTACCAGCAGAAACATGAGTTTATTCGACATTTTCCTCTTTGCCCTCCGTTAATAAAAGAATTTCAACCCGCCTGTTCTTCGCCCGATCGGATGGGCTGTCATTTGCGGCAACAGGCCTTGATTCACCGTAGCCTACGGCAGATAGCCTTTTTGGATCTATGTTACTGACCTCGGCAAAGTATTTCACCACACTTACCGCGCGGGCGACGGATAGCTCCCAGTTAGAAGGGAAACGGCGTGTCTGGATGGGAACATTATCCGTATGGCCTTCAACCCGCACCGCATACGGAATTTTGCTCAGCGCATCGGCAATTTTATCCAAAAAGATGGAACCCGCCGGGTTAATCGCCGCTCGGCCAAAATCAAAAAGCACCTGATCCTCAAAAGAAAGTCGGGTTCCCTGATGGGTGCGGGTGACCTGAATATCCAGATCGGCTTTTACCAGTTGCCGAATCGGGTCAACCGATTTACCGCCGGGAAGGCTGCTGCCTTGCCTGTCTCGCTCGCCTTCAGCCTGGGTCATGATATGCGACATATCATCGACAGGTTGGGTTTTTTTCACGCTGATGGCCACTTTGTTGCCCGTTTCCATAATTCCGAGTCCGCTTTGCAGCGCGTACTGAAAATCCTGCATTTTTCTGGTATCAATTGTGCTCATCGTAAACAGTAGAACAAAAAAAACCATTAACAGGGTGACAAGATCATTAAACGTTGTCAGCCAGCCGGCCGATTTTTTTTCTTCGTTACCCCGGTTGTGCCGCAGTCTTCTCAAAAGATCTCCCCGATGGGCGTTTTCGGTCGTTCTTTCTTGATGAAAATAATCTCGACTCTTCGGTTTTTCTCCCGATTTTGCGGCGTATCATTTGCAACCAGCGGATGAAATTCGCCGAATCCTTCCGCCGCCAGACGCCGGGGATCAATGTTGTGGTTTTTGATAAAATATCGGAGCACATTTACCGCCCGGGCGGTGGACAGCTCCCAGTTCGACGGATAGCGCTCGGTGTGGATCGGCAGATCATCGGTATGGCCTTCAATCCGTATCAGATAGCCGGTTTTTGCAATAATGGCGCCCACTTTTTGCAACAACGGAAGCGCTTCGGTTGCGATATCGGCCGAACCCAGTCCAAACAGCGCGTGTTCGGACATCCGCATGACCAGCCCTTCGCGCGTATGCACAAGGTTGATTTCCTTCTCCAGGTTAAATTCATAGGCCAGCTCGTCGAGTGTATGAAAAATCTTGGCCAGTTCCGATTTACTATCGACCAGGTCCGCCGATTCGGATACAACCGCCAGGCCCTTTTCAAATTTGACGCCTCGCGGCAAAATGCTCACCGCCGTGACAAAGGACTTCACAAATTGCATAACTTTGGCTGCTTCCATAGTCGAAAATGAGCTCAGCATAATAAAAAAACAAAGCAGAATGAGAACAAAGCAAGAATAAACAATTTCCCATCTACTGCTGGCGGAACCTTCTGGTTTTTTGGCTCCGAATTTTCGACTTTTATTCAGCATTGGCTCCTATCAGGCCTTGGCCGGTTCGGCATCGACTGTCATACGGGCCTTGGGCGCAATAAAGGC
>JASFPY010000147.1:0-6062 GCA_050115755.1 Desulfobacteraceae bacterium
ACAAATACCAGAACTTCTAACAGATATACCCCTCAATCATGACATCATCACCAAATCGCTGGAGGCGGATATTTTTAACCCGGATGCAATCTTTCATTCGCGGCGGCCCCGGTCCCCGGCAAATGGGAATGCCGTCATCACCTCCCAAAATTTTTGGCGCATAAAAAAAAAGTGCTTTATCGACAATACCGCTTTTCAATGCCGAGGCAATCACACGACCGCCTCCTTCAACCAGCAGGCTGGTAATACCCATCGCACCCAGCTGAACCATCAGGGGCTTCAGATCAATTTGACCATCTTTTACCGGCTGCACGATCTGGCGCACCCCTTTCTTTAAAATCTTTTTCTTTTTGTCTTCGGATACGCTATTGCCGGTGATAAGGATCGTATCCGAATTGGAATCCAGCTTCAATATTCTGGCGTCCGGAGAGATGGACAGATGGGTATCAAGAACGATTCGAACCGGATCTGAACCCTTTTTCGAACCCAAACGCGTGGTCAGGTTCGGGTTGTCGCCATGAATCGTCCCGATGCCCACCAAAATGGCATCAACAGCATGTCGCAGCCGGTGAACGTATCTGCGCGCCTTTTCCCCGGTAACCCACCTGGAATCACCTGTACGGGTGGCGATACGCCCATCCAAAGTAGCCGCGCATTTGATTATGACAAAGGGGCTTTTTGTATGCACATATTTAACAAAGGCCTCGTTGAGCCTCCTGGCTTCGTTTTCACATATACCTGTCAAAACCTCAATGCCGCGCCGCTTTAAAAAAACGCATCCGCCACCGGCGATTGTATTCGGGTCTTCCATCGCCACCACAACGCGCTTAATACCCGCTTCAAGAATTTTTCGGGTGCAGGGAGGCGTTCGCCCCGTGTGATTGCAAGGCTCTAAATTTACGTACAAAGTGGCGCCTTTGGCTTGGGCACCGGCATCCTCAATGGCATTCACCTCAGCATGCGCCTGGCCGACAGATTGATGATACCCTTTTCCTTTCACCTCGCCGTCTTTAACAATTACGGCTCCGACCATCGGGTTGGGAGACGTATGGCCCTGCCCCTTTTTTGCGAGAGCCAGGGCCTTTTTCATGAAAAATTCGTGATCCATTGTTCTCTGGTTCAGATGACAGCGGTCAGAAGACAGAAAGAGATAGATAAATTTTCAATTTCAATTTTCTGTTTTCTGACATAGGTCATCTGTCATCTGTCTTCTGATTGCTGAGCAGGGTTTTGAGCTCGGAGACAAAGTCATTAACATCCTTAAATTCCCGGTAAACCGATGCAAAACGAACATAGGCCACATCATCGAGCTCATGAAGCATCGTCATGATCTTTTCGCCGATAAAGGAGGCCGGTATTTCTTTTTCGCCCGTCTCTCTGAGATCCCGCTCCAGATCATCAATAAATTCTTCAATCACATTGACACTGATATTTCGCTTTTGACATGCTTTTTTCAGTCCGGAGCGCACTTTTTCCCGGTTGAAGACCTCGCGCCGACCGTCCTTTTTAACAATCATAATCGGAATTTCTTCAATATGCTCGTAAGTTGTAAATCGGCGGCTGCATGCGATACACTCCCGGCGGCGGCGAATAACGCTGGCATCTTTACTCAATCTGGAATCGATAACTTTATTGTCAGTCTCCCCACAGTACGGACACTTCATGAGTCTTCTCCCTGCTGTTTGGGTTCAAGATGGATCAGCTCTATATGGGCTTCCTGCAACATGTCCTTTGATAGTTCGTCTGCATAACCCGAACAGTAATAAATTTTATCTATTCCTGCATTAATGATCATCTTTGCGCATATTGAACAGGGTAAGTTGGTGCAAAATATGCTGGCGTCTTTCAAAGATACACCATGATAAGCCGCCTGGATAATGGCATTTTGTTCCGCATGAATGCCGCGGCACAATTCATGCATTTTGCCGGACTCAACCCCTAATTTTTGGCGCAAACACCCCACTTCAGTGCAGTGGCGAACACCGGTTGGAGCCCCATTATAGCCTGTTGATAATATCCGTTTATCTTTCACAATAATTGCCCCGACGGCACGCCTGAGACAGGTTGAACGCTTGGCAACCAGCTTCGCAATATCCATGAAATAATCTTCCCAGGAAGGTCGAGGATGATCCGCTACCATCAAAGTGACTTCCTCCTTGTCCTTATATTCATCCAGTGTGCTGCTATAGGGGTATAAAAAGATTAACTTCTGATATTATAGGTCAATCCTTATTACCGCAAGCAAAAAAAATGGCAAGGCCAAAAGTGCCTTGCCGGTCACACATGCATTCACAGATATTGCCAACTGCATAAGGCAAAAAATTTCACGCTGGCGGTTTCTACAACAAACAGGTTTCAGGTGTCAGTGTTCAGGTGTCAGGACTACGAACCTGATGAAAAAAATATGATCAGACCCGCACTCTGTCATCTTTTTGCTGACACCTGACACCTAACACCTGAACACTTGAAAAGGCCTGAAACCTGACACCCTCGTTGCAAACTCTAAAGCATATATTGCATAGCGCTTTTGCAGCAATATCGAAAGCGGTTAATTGGGAATCACAAAATATTATTGATCGGTGTATTTTTTCAAAATCAGCGTAGCGTTGGTTCCGCCGAAGCCGAAAGAATTGGTCATGACCACGTTGACTGGAGTCTCGCGGGCGACATTAGGGACATAGTCCAGATCGCATTCTTCCGCCGGATTTTCATAATTGATGGTGGGCGGGATGATATCGTGATATAGACTCAAAGCGCTGAATACCGTCTCTACGCCACCGGCACCGCCCAGCAGATGACCGATCATTGATTTGGTGGAACTGATTGCCAGTCTGTAGGCATGGTCTTTAAATACAGTTTTCACCGCCCGGGATTCATACAGATCGTTGAGCTCGGTGGAAGTGCCATGGGCATTGATGTAATCCACCTGTTCGGCAGTAATCCCGGCGTCATTTAGCGCTTCCTGCATACAGCGCACCGCTCCGTCGCCATCCGGACACGGCGAAGTCATATGGTAGCCGTCGCCGGTCAGCCCGAAGCCTACCAGCTCGGCATAGATATGGGCACCCCTTTCCAGTGCAACATCAAGGGCTTCGAGGATCAAAATCCCGCTGCCTTCACCGATCACAAAACCATCGCGATCCCGATCAAACGGCCGTGAGGCTTTTTGGGGCTCATCGTTGCGGGTCGAAATCGCTTTCATGGCGTTGAAACCGGCTACAGCGGTCGGGGAAACAACCGCCTCGGTTCCGCCGGTAATCATGGCATCGACGCGACCGTTTTGAATCATTTGAAATGAGCTGCCAACCGCGTGGGCACCGGCGGCACAGGCAGTGGCAATGGATAAATTCGGTCCTATGGCGCCGAAGTGGATCGAAATCATACCCGGTGCCATATTGCCGATCATCATGGGAATGAAAAACGGGCTTACCCGCCGAGGACCTTTGGTCGCTACATTGAGAATCGTATCTTCCATAATCCCAAGGCCGCCAAGGCCGCAGCCGGTAACCACACCGATCCGACTTGCATTCGTGCCGTTGATCTTCAGACCGGAATCGTCCAGCGCCATTCGCGTAGCGGCCATTGCATACGAGATAAACAATTCGTTGCGTTTGGCGTCCTTTTTGGTCATGAAATCTTCAGCATTAAAGCCCTTCACTTCAGCGGCAATTTGCGTCTGATACGCCGATGCGTCGAATTGCGTGATTTCAGCAACGCCTGATTTACCGGCGCAAATGGCTGACCAGCTTTCCTCGACTCCAATCCCCACCGGGGTAATTAATCCCATACCTGTAATGACGACCCGCCTGTTCAAAAGACCTCCTTGTTTGAGCAGCAGAGTGTTGCAGTTAGCCGATGCTTAGAAAAGGATTTGATTTGAAAAATGCTGCCTACTGTTGTTTGTTAATATAATCAATGGCATCCTTAACCGTGGTAATTTGTTCGGCATCTTCGTCAGAAATGTCCGTATCAAATTCTTCTTCCATGGACATAATTAACTCAACAAGATCCAATGAATCAGCTCCCAAATCATCCACAAAGGAAGCTTCAGGAACAACCTCTTCCAAGTCAACACTCAGTTTTTCGGCAATAATCTTTTTTACCTTTTCCTCAACAGACATCTCATTTTCCTCCCTTCCGGCTCCGGCCGGTCAGTAATAATTTTAATTGTAAATTCAAATTAAAAAAACGCTTTTTATGTAACTGGCTTTCAAATGCCCAAATTTATTTGAAAAATTCCTAAAAGCGGATTCAAAAGTTTAAATCGTGCCAAAGAGCAAGGCGCGCTTCGGCAAAAAAGCGGAGCGTACACGGCAGTACGTGAGCATTTTTTGGCGGAGCGCAACGCCGCTATTTGGTACGAGATGAATTTTTGAATCCGCTTTTACATGTACATCCCGCCGGTGACATGTATAACCTGCCCGGTAATGTAAGCCGCCTGGTCTGAAGCCAGGAATGTAATGGCATCGGCCACATCCTGGGGAGTACCGGCTCTTTGCAATGGTATCATGCCGAGCATGGCTTCTTTGGTTTTATCAGACAGAACGGCTGTCATATCGGTTTCTATATAACCCGGTGCAACAGCGTTCACCGTAATGCCCCGGCCGCCAAGCTCCTTGGCCACCGTTTTGGTGAGACCAATCATACCGGCTTTTGAGGCAACATAATTCGCCTGACCGGGATTGCCCATTACCCCGACCACCGAAGCTAGATTGATAATCCGGCCCGAGCGCTGCTTGACCATTATCTTGGAAACTGCTTTGATGCAGTTAAATGCGCTTTTAAGGTTGACACTGATGACCGCATCCCAGTCTTCTTCTTTCATGCGCATGATGAGACCGTCACGCGTAATCCCGGCATTGTTAACCAGCACGTCAATTTGCCCGTATTTATCGATAACACCCTCAATCCAGCCTGACACGGCCGTACTGCTGGCAACGTCAACCTGCTGGAAAGAGGCTTCGGGGCCCAGTTCCTTTGCTGCGGCTTCACCCGCTTCCGGGTTTATGTCGCAAATCGCGATTCTAGCGCCTTCTTTGGCAAAGTTCTCGGCTGTGACCCGGCCGATTCCAGCTGCACCTCCGGTAATCATCACCACTTTATTTTCGAATCGCAAGTTTCCCTCCTTACTTGAACAAATAACAGATAATGCCCAATTGGGTTTTAATTCAATTGGGGGCAATGGTTAACGATTAAATATAATGTCAGCTGCGCGGTTCATGTCCGGAATGATATTCTGGTAGCTGTCCGCCAGAGCTGCGTGCGATGTTTCCGCCAGAAACGCCGATATCTGTTCGGAATCAAAAACGCCGGAACCCCTTAAAATTTTTAAGATATTACCGGATACCAGCACAGCAGTTTCATTGGCGAAAAGCCGTGAGAAAAGGCTTGTTTTTTCAGCTTCCAGACCTTTTTCACCGCTAACGGCAGCAGCCTGTCGCGCCAGGCTGGCGGCCACCTCCACATGCATCATCATGTCGGCCAGGGCAAACATGATGTACTGTTCACGGGTCAGTCGATTATCATTGACTAAAAAAACGGTTTTGTTTAACGCGCGAGCCGCCAGACCGATATGGCGACAGCCGGCAGTGTCACACTGTACGGCGAGCTTATCCATTTCTTCGGCCAGGCCGTCGTAATAGGCTCCTTTTGATTTACGCGTTTTTTTCCAGCGAAAGGTGCTGATGATGTTTTGCTGGATTTCGCTGGTACCCTCATAGATGCATGTAATTTTGACATCTCGCTTTATTTTTTCAACGCCGTATTCGGTGATATAGCCGTATCCGCCTAACGCCTGCATGGCATCATCGGCAACCTTGTTGGCGGCCTCGGTTGCAAAGAGCTTGGCGATGGAGCCTTCGACTTCAAGGTCTTGCTCAGCGGCATCCAGTCTTGTCGCCACTTCATCAATATAAGTTGCGGCCGCTGCCAGCCGAACGGCATGCGGTACAACCAGCTTGTGGGTATAACCCTGTTTTTCCGACAGCGGCGTTTTGAATTGAATTCGTTCTTTGGCATAGGGAATGACGATATCCAGGGCCGCTTCGCCGCCGCCAAGCGCC
>JASFPY010000148.1:0-6056 GCA_050115755.1 Desulfobacteraceae bacterium
GCTAATATTCTGAGCGCAAAAACCGAGACGCGAGAAAACAAGGTGGTCGACAGTGCATTTACAATCGGTGTGGAGGACACCGCGCATTTAGAGCGAATTTTGGCTGCCATCAAGAAGGTCAAACAGGTGCAGGAGGTAAAGCGGGTCGGCTAGGGTGCCTTGACAACATTGCCGGATTTAATGCAACTGGTACAGACCATCATTTTTTTGACCCGGCCGTTGGAGACGTTGCGTACGCGCTGTAAATTTGGATTAAATCGACGTTTGGTCACATTATGCGCATGGCTGACGTTGTTGCCCACCATTGGTTTTTTGCCACATATTTCACATACTTTTGACATTCCAGGTTCTCCTCATTTAACAATTTGTTGTTTTCAAATTAAAGTCTGGGTAAGTACACCAAATCAAAGCGCCTGTAAAGCTTTTTTTGAAACCACTTCTAGTCGGATTCCTCCTCGGCAATGGAGGCCTCACACTTGGCGATGTATTCAAGGGCTTTTTGATGATACCCGACATCCGGGTAGTCAGAAATAATCGACATGAATCGGTTCAATGCGGCTTTGTAATGTTTGCTCTTGTAATAAAAAATGCCGACGATATAAGCATGGCCCGCCAGACTTTTTTGGGCCGTTTTGATGTGCTCGGCGGCGCGGGTCGAATATTGATTCCGGGGGAATTGTTTTACCAGACGTTGAAACGTTTCCAGCGCCTTTTGAGCTGATGTCTGATCCCGATCCGGCGTATCGATTTGGTCGTAATAACATCTGCCGATCTGGTAAATGACATAGGGGATCGCTTCGTTGCGCGGGTGCAGCTGTTCAAAATTTTCATAGGCAAACACAGCGTCTTCATATTCCTCGCGCTGATAATGTGCATCTGCGATTTTTAATTCAGCCAGGATGGCATATTTTGAAAACGGATAATTATCTTTAAGCTGTTGAAACTTTTCAATCGCTTTTTGATACTTTCCATCTTCATAGGCATCCATTCCCTCCCATGCCAATTCCTGGGCGGTACCAATATCCTCGGTCCCGAAAATTTTATTCCACTGGTTTTTTATTGTCGAACATCCGGTTGTGACCAGCAGAACAACCAGGCATATGGTAGGGATGTGCCGCAAGCGTCTTAAATTTTCTTCAAATACACGAACGCTAATGGTTCGTGTGTTTCAATGTCATGTAATTTTGTTTAAGGCTTCTTCCAATTTTGTTTTGGCCACCATCCCGGTGATTTGCTCCACGACATCGCCGTTTTTAAAGAATATAAGCGTGGGGATCGCTTTAATGCCGTATTTCACGGGGGTAACCGGGCTGTTGTCAACATTGCACTTGGCAAATTTGACTTTCTCACCGAAAGCGTTCGCAAGATCTTCTACCATGGGTCCAATCGCTTTGCAGGGTCCGCACCAGGGCGCCCAAAAGTCCACCATCACCGGTTTGTCCGCCTGCAACACCTCTGATTCAAAATTTCCATCATTTATTTCCGTGATACCTTCTGCCATGATTCTTTCATCCTTTCCTTGTCGAAATTAAACAATTGTTCCATAATAGTGATGTGCGGTTATATTGTCAACCTTGGCCGATCTTCAGGCAAGGCTCTATGTCCGCGACACCATGCCGTCAGGTTCGGTGGACGGTTTGGCAGCTGCGCCCATACGATTTTTGAAATCTAAAATGAGTGTTTTAAATTTTAAAAAATGGAAAAACGGTTATAATGAAAGTTACGGTCGGTGTCAATTGAAACCAGAACCTCTATTTTTGAGATGAGTTCTAATGGTGATCTAAAATTTTTGCATCGAGTTGAATCGCGATCATATGTAATCCATGACCGGAAAGGCTTTGAGAATGGGAAACAAAATTCGTATCGGGGCCCTTATTTCAGGTGGAGGATCAAACCTGCAGGCCATTATTGATTCCTGTGAAAATGGCAAAATTAACGCAGAGTTGGCCTTCGTCGGGTCCGATAACCCACGGGCTGATGGCCTTAAAAGAGCCGCAAACTGCAAAATTCCATCGTTTGCCGTTGATTATGATTCGATTATTGGCAGGTTTAAAGCGGACCCATCGCCGGCACAGCTGCCGGCTGATTTTGACTATGATGATATTGTTTCCAAACAAACCCTTGTCGGGGGACAGGATGATCCTGACAAAGTTAAATTCTTTTTCTGCACCCGGGCGATTGCCGAAAGCAGGCTGCTGACTGAAATGGCATACTATCCCTTTGACCTGCTGGTGCTGGCGGGATTCATGAGAAACCTGACGCCTTATTTCATTGATCGGGTAAACCGGGACCGCCAAAATCCACGGATCATGAACATTCATCCGGCATTGCTTCCCGCGTTTCCGGGTGTGGACGGATACGGCGATACCTTTCGATATGGGTGCAAGGTCGGTGGATGCACGGTGCATTTTATCGATTATGGTGAAGATACCGGACCGATAATCGGGCAGCGGGCCTTTCCCATTACCCCTGACGATAGCATTGATTCCATCCGCAAAAAGGGTTTGGAATTGGAATGGGAGCTTTATCCGGAATGCATCCGGATGTTTGCCGAAGGCCGCCTAAAAACGGTCAGAAAGACATTTGTTCTGGATAGCGGAAAAAAAGTGCGACGCACCATCGTTGAGATTTTGCCGAAGGCTCGATAGCCCAAAACACAGTGCTGAGGACTGAGTGCTGAGGCAAAGCGAATCAGGAAGCGGCGTCGCTCTGCCGAGCTGTGACGGACAGCCAAGTCATCTTGAAGGAGATCGGGCATTTGGCAGGTTTTTTTGCTCAGTCCTCAGTCCTCAGCACTCAGTCCTTAGCAGAGACACAACGAATTACGAATAATCTATTAGATGAGGTGTTTAAAGCCAACTCTAGAGGTAGGATCTGGCACCCACATATCGGGCTCTGTAATACTTGGTGGACAGAGAAGAGGTTTGAATTTGACGCCCCCTGCCGGGTGCATGCAAAAATTTATTTCCGCCGGCATAGATACCGACATGCGAAACGCTGTTGCCGCCGCTGGTGGCAAAAAATACCAGGTCGCCTTTTTGCAGTCTGCTGCGATCAATCCGTCTGCCAACTTTCCATTGTTGCCTGGATGAGCGCGGCAGATCCAATCCGTTGAGGCGATAAACGACCATTGTCAATCCGCTGCAGTCAAACCCGGTTCGGGGGGATTCGCCGCCCCAACGATACGGAACACCGACATACCGCCTGGCGGTTTTGACAATGTCTTCCCTGAGACGGGCTTCTCCACCGCCTAAGTCTGCTGCGTAAGCATCCGGTTCAACGATGTAAAAATCATCGATAATACCCCTGCGTTGCAGATCTAACGCTCTGCTGCGGGCGGACTCTTTGGTTCTGAAATTTTCAAACCGTACTTTATACAGCCCTGAGTTGTGAAGAAAATGATAGGCATCCAGACCCTGTCGTTCCAGTGCCGCCGTCAGGCGAACCGCATTATCGATATTTGAAAAAGCGCCAACCTGAATGGTATAGCGCATGCGCAGCAACTCTGGTCCGGCAGCCGAAGCGTCATCGGTTCGGATAGCCGGCTTACCGCTGCAGCCGACCACCACCAGGAGCCATGCGAAGATGAGTGCCAAAGTCGGGTTAAAGCGTATTGGATGGCTCATCGTAAAATCATTTGAGGTTTCAGTGTTCAGGTGTCAGGTGTCAGTACCCCCGATCTCTAGCTGACACCCGAAACCTGACACCTGAAACCACTTCTATGAAGCCCCCAGTAGAACCTTGACAATAACCGGAAAAGCGATAAAGGTTCCCAGAGAGCTTCCAAGGTTCGTAAAGACCACCACCAGCAGAATGCGTGTGACATTATTTTTCCAAAACCCCCGCACAGAGAGAATATCTTCCGGCAGTCGCTCCAGATCCTTTACTTTCGGCTTTCTCGAAAAAGCCTCCACCAGCCCCGATACCCACCCGGCAGCTATCATGGGATTCAGCGAAGTCAACGGTGCCGCTAAAATTGATGATATGATCGTGGCCGGGTGGGCCAGCGCGATGATTGCCCCCACTCCGGCTAAAATGCCGTTGGCTAAAATCCACCAGGCGATCATGTCGGTGCCTGCCTCTTTGCCACCGTAAAAAAATCCGGCAATAAACAGCACGATGATGGCAGCTGGAATCAACCATTTAAGAACCCCAATGGATTTGCCTTTAGGGGGTAGTTGCTCCAGCGCCCGGGTGTCGATCTCGCAGTCCCAGTATTTTTGGATGCCGGGAACATGACCGGCGCCCACTACGGCCACAATTCTGTTGCCGGGTGCCGTCCGAATTTTTTCAGCCAGATACTGATCCCGCTCATCGATGAGGATGGACTTCAAAGCCGGAAGCGATTTGCCGACTTCAGCCAGCAGGGTTTCCAGAACATCCTGCTGTTTCATTTTTTCAATATCTTCTTCCTTGATTTCATCAAGTTGGCCCAGGGAGAGGGTTAATTGAAAGATGAGTTTTATTTTGCTCCAAAATCCCATTACCCGCCAGGTCCTGGATAGGGTAGTGCGGATCTCCCGGTCGGCAAGATGAATCTGGGCCCCGGTGGACTCGGCGGTATTTATGGCCGTTATCATTTCCTCTCCAGGCTTAACATCAAACTGTTTTGCAATTCGTTTTTGAAATGATGCCAGCAAAAGATTCGACAGGAGCAAAAAAGATTTCTTTTCCCTGATCACTTTGACGATATCGGTATCCTGCCATCGATCCTTTTGTCGGATAGCCTGGAGTCTGGATTGGCAGAGTTCAACGCAGACGGTATCCGGTTTTTCTTCCTCGATCACCGATTGCACCAGCCGGGCGCTCTCTTTTGAAACATGAGCCGTCCCGACCAGGATGATTGCTTTTTCCTTAAACTTGAGGTGCGTTAAATTAGGGTTGTTTGCCATATGTATCCAGTATATATTGCGGTCAGTACCGTTTGCCAATTCTGCTGATGGTGAACCTAACTATAGTATATTACACGCTGCAAGGCAACAACCCGGCGACTTTTGAACGATCAGCTGACTGAGCAATCAGCATCACACGGGAAATTTTACCATGTTGATTTATGATGATATTTTTTCCTGGGAAGGATGGGGTGGTCAGCTGCGTCTGGCAAGCGGCAAATGCCGGTTGCGTATATTTGATCTTCAAAAGAAAAAAGCCGGCGGCCCGGCCCATCTTAGACCGATTATCGTTTTGGTTTCAGATGTTCCGGAAAGTCGAATGTCGGTACGCAGCTGCACGGGCCATATTGCCACCAATGTCACTCAGCAGTTTAAAATCGAACCGGACCGCATGCTCTATGTCGAATACTATCCTGAAACGGCCTATGGCGAAAAAAACGAACATATCATTCCTGAAAAATATGACGCCGTGGATTTCACCTGGCATGAGGGTCGGGCCATTGAGCCTAAATGGCGTACCCTCAAACCGCCGCTGCTGGATGTCATAAAGGAAATTTTCGAAGCGTACAAGCCCACGGCGTAAATTGGCCCCTCACTCATCTTCGTTCTGAAGAGCTTCACCGCTGCAGGCCCCACCAGACAATCTTTGTGAGGTGATTTAAATAGGTTTCAGGTGTCAGGTGTCAGTTAACAGATGACAGATGGCTGAGAACAGAAAACAGAGAAGGTTTGCCTTTAGCCGTCTGTCCTCTGTCTGCTGTGCTCTGCCATCTGTATTTTGCTGACACCTGAACACTGACACCTGAACACGTACAACGTAATCGCATTTGTACTGTATGCTGCACTGTTAGGAATTTGTGTTCTATCTAAAAATTAACTCATCGGAAAGACCGCAAAAATAACAGTGCTCCAGACGGAATGGGAGATGATCACCGGCATCAAGTTCTTATATCGCCAGAACATCGCACCCCAGAACGCCCCTGCCACTGCGGCCGCCCCGATTAGCATCAGGTTGAACGACCAGATGTGCACGCCGGCATAGATAACGGTTGCCAGCAGCCAGCCCTGCCAGGGGCCAAAGCGCACCGCCAGATTCTTTTGCAAGAACCCGCGCCAGTAAATTTCTTCGCAGGGCCCGGTGATAAAAAAAAGTAAAGCGGCGAT
>JASFPY010000149.1:0-5988 GCA_050115755.1 Desulfobacteraceae bacterium
TGCCTTCCTTATCCACTTTGAGCATTATTGACAGGGTGGTATTGATTGCAAATATATTGAATTCCTTATCAATTAAACCCATGCCGTCGGCGGCTGTATTGAATATCTCGTTTAGTAATGAATACGTCTTTTTAGTATGTGTATTATTTTCCTTCATCTTCCCCTTTCTGAATCTTAATAACCGCCGGGTTTAAATGGCAATCACTACAGTCGCGTCCTTCAGAGGACACCGAAAGGGTGTAATAGGAAACAAATGATCGGCACACCACGCCTGATCCACAGCCGTCAGTTTGAAGTGAGGACTTTTTGACTTTATCATTTTTAAATTTCAAAAAAATTCCCGCCGGCGTGAAATTCAATGCCTTTATTTTTTCTGTGCTTCGGGCGGTATGGCCTGCTCTTTGGTTAGTTCTTTCATCCTGTTTTTTGAATACCCAAATATCTCCCATTGCTCTTTGTAGACGGGTCTTCCATCCGTGTCAAAGGGATCTATGAGAACCTTTCGGTTAAAAAATGGGGAGGGCCTTGTGTGACAATCGTTACAGCCCTTGGATCCAAGGGCAGCTCTGCCGCTGACGACATTGTGGCTCAGGTCAAACGGCTCACAGCATTTGAAACCGCCGTCCCTGGTCGGCATAATGGCTTTATTCAACTGATTATTCTCCAGATAATAGATCATTCCACCTTTCACCAACACCGGTGTATGGTATGCAATGCGGCAGCCGTATCGGTCGGTGCCTTTAGATATGACCTCAAGATAAATCTTTATCTCTTCGGAGGTGTTTACGGATCGCGACCCGTTTAAGGCTTCCAGAATCGCAAGGTTGGTGACGGAAAACTTATTTTTCAAATTGGCGCCTGTAAGGTCTCTGATCCGCCACAGGACAATAGGGATCACCCGACGAGAAGCCCGGTCCCAATCTCCCCACCAGATGGCCTGCAAAGGATCCACCGGCTTAATTTTTCCTTTGTATTTGACAAAAGCGGGACACCATCTGTCATTTGGGCAACCTGAAAGGGCCGCGTTGGGATTCACAGGATCATCGGACAGGAAATCAGATGTGAAATAACTCACCGTATGACCGGTTGTGGCATTGTCGATAACTGATGTGGCCGCACTGTATTTATAGGGAACATGGCAGGCCTCGCAGGTAATTTTTTCAATGTGTAAGTCGGAAAATTTATGATCCGGTTTCGGGGCATGATTATCCTTGCCGTTTAAATGACAATCCTGGCATGAGTTCATGTTGCCATCAATATCATCTCGTACGGAACCCACTAAGATATCGCCTTTGGCAATTTCGTGATCTTCTCCGGCAGGGTGGCAATAGATACATGTCATTCCCTTGGCCTTGTGAACATCTGTTTCCGGATCCCAGGTCCTGCCTCTCTTTTTAACATCGGCCATTGCATGGCAATTCCAGCAATTCTTATCGGCAACTTCTTTGGTTATATATTCGCCAAGGTTGTCAGGATCGGCGATATCTGTCCGGGTGTAGTCGGTACGAAAAAAGGTGGCCCCTGGTTTTTCCGACCGGGTAGAAGGGGTGAATTTTTTAAGATCCTTGAACCACCCGGCGCCAACCATGGGCGCCTCATAGAAAAAGCCACCTCTTACCGCCAGCGCACGCGCTTTCCAGTTATAGCCCTTGAGGTGGCAAATCAGGCAGTCAGCTTCAAGCACCCCGCTCTTTCCCCAGTGTGATTGATAGTAATCACCATCAAGGAAATTATCAGCATTGCCAATAATCCCATTCTCAGGATCATTTGCAAATTCGTCGTATCGATTTCCCTTACGGTCGTATTCTGCCGGTCCACCTCCTGGATGGCAGACACCGCAAACCTTTACAAAATGAAAGGATGATTTGTCAATGTCACAGCGCCGCATGTTCACTTTTCTTGCCAACTGGCTCGAATCGGAAGAAGGGGGTCACCACTTACCGTACATACCCCGTGAAACAAGCCAGGGATTCCTTGAATCCAGATCATCACGAACGATGATATTACCGTCAGCATCGGTGCGACCCAGCTGAAAATGATAAGCATTGGTGATAGCATCATAATCATGACACTCCCCACAGGTGTTCTTAGGGCTGTAAGGGACATTACTTTCCAAGGATATTTCATTCCCATCATAATCTATTAATGTGATTTCCGGATGCGGTTCATCGACGGAAGCCCTCTCCAAGCCGGGAGATAGAAGAGCTACCAATGCAGACAACATAAAAAAAATACGCTTTTTCATCATCCACCTCCTGATTTATCTCCCGGATCAAAGTTTATTCGATCCAACTGGCAGGCCGATGAAGCGTTGAATTTCGTTTCCATTTTTAAGCAGAACCGGAGTGGGGATGCTTTGAATCACAAGGCTCAGGGCAGTCTCCCGGTCTTCGTCCACATTGACTTCACTCCCAGTTACTTTACCTTCAAACTGTCTGGCAATATCTTTATGGTCCGTTGCAGGTTGCGCAGGTTGAAAAACCTTTTCCTTTATTCCCGCTATCTTCTTGTCAGCCCCGGTATCATCGCGGGAGGAACTACCAATACCGGGCAGGGAGACTTTAAAAGGGTCCCGGCTGCTGTCGATCCGAGGGGTCCGATATTCATACTCTCACCGACATCCATGGGAGCTCGGGTGGATGTGCCCATAACGATGAGATCGATTTTGGCATCCCGGGCCAGCTTGCAAATCTCGCTAGCGACATTGCCTTCCGATATATTGATCATGTAATCGTTAAAACCGTGCTTTTTCAGCTTATCACGGTAAGCATCGTCAACTCGAATTTCAGCTTTTTTAATTGCTTCAATTTTTTTTTCTTCGCTGGAATTCAGACCCCCCAGGCCGTGGTAAATCCAAAGCCTGGCGTTACTTTCTTTGGTCATATTGAGGGCAACATTAAAAATATGCTCACAGTATTCCGTTAAGCAGGTACAAAATAGAATTTTTTTATTCATTTTATTTATTTCCTTTCATTGCTGCACCACCTTGATCGGTATTCGGGTTGTTTTAAATTGCATTTGCTTCCATGGTTTTACAGCAGTTTCTTGCTTTCATGATAGCCTCCTTTAAAATTTAGGTGTTAAAGATTGTTTTCCAAGCGATGTATCCGGCCCAGGCTTCCAGCATCGCCTCACGCATTACCCATATCCAATTTAAATAATAACAATAGTTGTGCCAAAGGTTGTAAGGATTCCTCACCAACAGGCATAAAACGCTGTAACCCGTTATAAGTTGCCATAAAAATCGATTAAATCTTGATAAATCAGATATCAAATTATGGTAGGCGAAAATCAGTTGATAAAAAAAAGGCGTTACCTATGATAAATTTAACGTTAGGTAACGCTACCTATGACTCAATTTTTATTGTGCGAGAACCTCGTATGCTTCATCAAGAGAAAACCCATAAGATCTGGGATATTCGCTTTTTAAATCAAGTTATGGATGCCATGGCGGATGGTGTTTTTACCCTAATGACTAGAAGTGGTTTCAAAACCCCATCTAAGGCCCAATGGCTGCGTTGTAGGTCTCCGGTAAATGCTCACATACCCAGGTATGCTGCGCTTTCCTGACTTGTCCCGCCATAGCCCGACGCTCGTCGGAGGGCGACGGCGGATCGGCCTGACGCCTTGCCCTTGAACCTGATCTGAGGTTTTGAAACCACTTCTAGTAAACTGCAAAGCGACATTATATTTCCCTTGACATACAACATATAGTATGAGATAAATGATAACTGCACTATATGATAGGCTAATTCGGAAAACCGGGAACCCTGGGCTCTGCTCAGAGCTGATCCAAGCCGGAAAATCACCACCCACTTTTATGCACCGAAACGATTTCCATTTAGCCGTATCACGTCTTTTCAATTGGATTAAAATTCCTCAAAGCAATACGATGAAGGATGGTTATCATTAAGATAGCTGCGGGTTTTTTATTCCTAAAATGTGGAATCAGGACAGCATCGGTTCCCATTTTCCATTAAACATCGTTTTCTTCAATCAGGAGCAGCGCAATGCAGCAGAAAGGCAAATTTTTAGTTACCAGTGAAGGCAGCTTTGATCTGGGCACCTACACCTGGGATGATCAACTATTTAGCGATATTCTCATCCGAGAAAATCCGATTGACAACGATCAGGCCCTGGGAATCAGCCAGTCTCTGCGCGAAGAAATTTCCAAACTGGAAATTAACACCATCCCGGTTTCGTTTATCGAAAAAATGATTGAAGCCAAGTTAATGGAATTCGGGCTGACCAAACCTTCACCGATTCGCCTCGACAAATCGATTTTCATAAAAAACCGGCTGAATCTCTCTGAAAACGCGAAGCGGGTATTAAAACGCCGTTATCTGAAAAAAAACCACCAGGGAAAGATAATTGAAACCCCCGAGCAAATGTTTCGGCGGGTGGCGCGGCACATTGCCAAAGCGGAGAAAAAATATGGCGACCCGTCCACCGAACACCTCGAAAGGTGGGAAGAAACCTTCTATGACGTGATGACCGAAAGTAAATTTCTGCCCAATTCCCCTACCCTGATGAATGCCGGGCGGCGACTGGGACAACTGGCCGCCTGTTTCGTCCTGCCGGTCGAGGACAGCATGGAAGGCATATTCGGGGCCCTGCATCATGCGGCCCTGATTCATAAATCCGGTGGTGGAACCGGTTTTGCGTTTTCACGACTGCGTCCGAAAAACAGCACTGTCGGCACCACCGGCGGTGTCGCTTCCGGTCCGGTATCTTTTATGAAAATTTTTAACACCGCCACCGAGCAGGTCAAACAGGGGGGTACCCGCCGCGGGGCCAATATGGCAATTTTGCGGGTGGATCACCCGGATATCATGGAATTCATTTTCAGCAAAGAAAACAACAGCGAGCTCAATAATTTCAATATTTCTGTCGGTGTTTCCGATACCTTTATGCAAGCGGCTGCCAAAGAAGAAGACTACAACCTGGTAGACCCCCGGGATCAAAGCACGGTCGGTGCGCTGAATGCAAAAGAGGTTTATCAAACCCTGGTTGAGCAAGCGTGGAAAAACGGAGATCCGGGTATTATCTTTTTAGATCGTATCAACCGGGACAACCCCACACCTCAGATGGGGGATATTGAAAGCACCAATCCTTGCGGCGAACAACCGCTGCTGCCTATGGAGGCCTGTAATCTGGGATCGATTAATCTCGCCAAATTTGTGATGGAAAGCGGTGATGGCCCGGTGATCGATTATGAGGGATTAAAAGATGCGGTTCACACAACGGTTCGTTTCTTGGATAACACCATCGACATGTCCAAATACCCGCTGCCGGAAATCCACGAAATGGTGCAAGGTAATCGCAAAATCGGCCTGGGGGTTATGGGGTTTGCCGATATGCTCTACCAGCTAAAAATTCCATACAACTCAGAGGAGGCGCTGGAGACGGCCGAAGCGGTCATGCGTTTCCTCCAGGAAAACGCCCACGAAGCTTCCCAGAATCTGGCTGACGAGCGCGGGGTGTTTCCCAACTGGGAAAAAAGCATATACAAAGATCAGGGTGTCAAACTGCGCAACGCCACCTGCACCACCATCGCCCCCACCGGTACGTTGAGTATCATTGCCGGCTGCTCCAGCGGCATCGAGCCGCTGTTTGCGCTGAGCTTCGTGCGCAATGTAATGGACAACGACAAACTGCTGGAAGTCAATCCGTATTTTGAAGAGGTGGCCAATGACCAGCGCTTTTACAGCCGTGAACTGATGGATGAAATCGCTAAAAGAGGCAGTATAAAAAAATTCAAGCAAATACCCAAAGATGTGCGTAACGTATTTGTAACCGCCCATGATGTGTCACCGGAGTGGCATATTCGCATGCAGGCTGCTTTTCAAAAATATACGGATAATGCCGTATCCAAGACCGTCAATCTGCCTCACGATGCCACCGTAGACGATGTCATGAAGGTTTACAATCTGGCCTATGAGCTGAGCTGCAAGGGTGTTACCATTTATCGAGACGGCAGCAAAGAAA